>NZ_JASCPT010000160.1:0-9964 GCF_029959775.1 Pseudomonas sp. PS01270
CGAGTGCAACGAGGCTGCGATCTCTTGATCTTCAAAGCAAAATCAAAAGATCGCAGCCTCGTTGCACTCGTCAGCTCCTACAAGGGGATCGGTGTTTCATGAGGTCGCGCGGCGCTTGAGCAACAAGGTCAAGCCCAACCCGGTCACCGACAACAACGCCGCGCTAAAGAAAATCCACGAATAGCCCAGATTCAACGCCACCGCGCCCATCAATGGCCCGGCAATCGCCAGCGCCAGATCGAAGAACACTGCATAAGCCCCCAACCCTGAACCACGACTGGAACTCGGCACCTGTTTGATCGCTTCAACCCCCAGCGCCGGGTACACCAGAGACAGCCCAAATCCCGCCAGCCCTGCGCCAATCAACGCATACGCAGTGGAGGGCGCCAGCCACAACATCACCAGGCCGACGGTTTCAACCGACATGCAAACGATGGCCGAGGCAAACCCGCCAAACCGGGCGATGGCCGAGATGAACAACAGCCGCGACAGAATGAAACACACGCCAAACACGGTCAGGCAGTAAGCCGCACCGGTCCAGCCTCGGTTGAGGTAATAAAGGGTGATGAAAGTCGTCAGTGTGCCGTAGCCGATCGAGGCCAGCGTCAGGCTGGTGCCGTACGGCGCAATCTTGCCGAACACCGCCCAGAATGACAGGCGCTCGCCACGAATCACCGGCACCGAAGGCTTGTTGCGGATCAACCACAGCGCACCTGCCGCCAACGCCGACAGCGCGAGGCCCAGGCTGACAAAGCCATATTCGGCAACCATCACCACGCCCAGCGGCGCACCAATGGCGATCGCGCCGTAAGAAGCGATGCCGTTCCAGCCGATGGATTTCGCCGTGTGCTCGACACCAACCTGGCCCATGCACCAACTGATGGTGCCGACGCCGATCAGGCCTTGGGCAATACCAAGCAGCAAGCGCCCGGCAATCAGGATCAACAGGCTGGTCAGCGGAAAGCTTTGCAGCAAGGTCGACAGCAACGTCAGCGCGCCACTGAGCACAATCCCCCACAATCCATAAATGATCGCCTGCTTGGTGCCGAGCGTGTCCGACATGCGCCCGGCCATTGGCCGACTGAGCAGGGTGGCCAGATACTGCGAGCCGATCACCAGGCCGGCAATGATCGCGCTGAAACCCAGTTGCTCGTGGACGTAACCGGGCAATACCGCAATCGGCAACCCGATGCAGAGAAAGGCAATGAAGGTGTAGAAAACGATGGAGACGATCTGCAGGGTGATCGCCAGGGAGCTTTGCGGTGGCAGTGGCTGCGCAGACATGAGCACTCGTTCGCGGGCGGCGGTGGGAGAGTTGCCGACATCATGGCGCGGGGCCGGGATAAAAGAAAGCAGGCTAACTACTTCGCCTTAATGATCGCTCCCACGCTCAGCGTGGTAACGCCGCCATGGACGCTCTGCGTCCGCTGTTGGGACGCGGAGCGTCCCGGGCTGCATTCCCACGCGGAGCGTGGGAACGATCAATGTGGGAGCGAGCCTGCTCGCGAATATCTGCACACCCACAATTCCCAACCGCCGAATGCAAAAAGCCCCGTCACAGGGACAGGGCTTTTAACTTGCAGCTTGCCGCTTGAAACTAAAAGCTGCTCTTAGAAAACGACGCCCTGGCTACGCAGGTAGTCGTCATAAGTGCCGCTAAAGTCGGTCACGCCGTTCGGGCTCAGCTCGATGATGCGCGTGGCCAGGGACGATACGAACTCACGGTCGTGGCTGACGAAAATCAGCGTGCCCGGGTAGTTTTCCAGCGCCAGGTTCAGCGCCTCGATCGATTCCATGT
This sequence comes from Pseudomonas sp. PS01270, assembly GCF_029959775.1. Taxonomy (NCBI): domain Bacteria; kingdom Pseudomonadati; phylum Pseudomonadota; class Gammaproteobacteria; order Pseudomonadales; family Pseudomonadaceae; genus Pseudomonas; species Pseudomonas sp. PS01270. The sequence goes on from NZ_JASCPT010000160.1 coordinate 1,799, forward strand.
CCAGGTGGTTGGTCGGTTCGTCCATGATCAGCACGTTCGGCTTTTGCAGGATCAGCTTGCCGAACAGCATGCGACCTTGCTCACCACCGGAGATAACCTTGACCGACTTGAGGATCTCGTCGTTGGAGAACAGCATCCGGCCCAAGGTGCCACGAATCATCTGCTCGCCCTGGGTCCACTGACCCATCCAGTCGAACAGAGTGACGTCGTCTTCGAAGTCGTGAGCGTGGTCCTGAGCGTAGTAACCCAGTTCAGCGGCGTCGGTCCATTTCACACTACCGGCGTCCGGGGTCAGTTCATTGACCAGGGTGCGCAACAGGGTGGTCTTGCCGATACCGTTCGGGCCGATGATCGCAACGCGCTCGCCGGCTTCAACCTGGAAGCTGAAGTCCTTGAACAGTGGCTTGCCATCGAAACCCTTGGCCATTTTCTCGACCATGACCGCCTGACGGTGCAGCTTCTTGTTCTGCTCGAAACGAATGAACGGGCTGACGCGGCTGGAAGGCTTGACCTCGGCCAGCTGGATCTTGTCGATCGCTTTGGCGCGGGAGGTGGCCTGCTTGGCTTTCGAGGCGTTGGCCGAGAAGCGGCTGACGAACGATTGCAGTTCGGAAATCTGCGCTTTCTTCTTGGCGTTGTCCGACAGCAGTTGCTCGCGGGACTGGGTCGCCACGGTCATGTATTCGTCGTAGTTGCCCGGGAACAGACGCAGCTCGCCGTAATCCAGGTCAGCCATGTGCGTGCACACACTGTTCAGGAAGTGACGGTCGTGGGAGATGATAATCATCAGGCTGTTGCGCTGGGTCAGGATGTTTTCCAGCCAGCGAATGGTGTTGATGTCCAGGTGGTTGGTCGGTTCGTCGAGCAACAGCACTTCCGGATCGGAGAACAGTGCCTGCGCCAGCAACACGCGCAGTTTCCAGCCTGGCGAAACTTCGCTCATCGGGCCGAAATGCTGGTCCAGCGGAATGCCCAGACCCAGCAGCAATTCGCCGGCGCGGGATTCGGCGGTGTAGCCGTCCATCTCGGCGAATTCGGTTTCCAGCTCGGCGACGGCCATGCCGTCTTCTTCGGACATTTCCGCCAGCGAATAGATGCGATCGCGCTCGGCCTTGACCTTCCACAGCTCTTCGTGACCCATGATCACGGTGTCGATCACGGTGAATTCTTCGTAGGCGAACTGATCCTGGCGCAGCTTACCCAGACGCACGTTCGGCTCGAGCATGACCTGGCCACCGGACGGATCGAGATCGCCGCCGAGGATTTTCATGAAGGTCGACTTGCCGCAACCGTTGGCACCGATCAGGCCGTAGCGATTGCCTGCGCCGAATTTGACCGAAACGTTTTCGAACAGCGGCTTGGCGCCAAACTGCATCGTGATGTTAGCTGTGGAGATCAATTACCTTACCTATCAATGGGTTAGAGCTGGTCTGTGGTGCCTGGTACAAACTTGAGTACCAATCTGGAGCTTTTCCATCTCCCCCCAGTCTGTGCTTGAGTTGAGCCAACGCGCATAAGCCGTCCGCAACTGGGGCCGTTGAAGGCAAGCTGCTGAGCGACGAGTACGGGGTTCTTGTTGGACATTGGCGCGCATTGTCGCATAACTCAGACGGCAGTTATATGGCAGGCAAACGGGCGTACACATCGGCTCGTCCGAGAAACGACCGATATCCGCTGATCAAAATCTCGAAAACCCGAATGAACTCACTCGACCATTTGCACTTCGGAAAGTTGAGCAGCAGCCATTTTGTTCAAACGAGTGAGGACCAAGCCATGCGAGCAATGACCTATCACGGCGCCCATGACGTGCGCGTCGAAACCGTACCGGACCCGAAACTTGAAGCCGCCGACGACATCATCCTGCGCGTCACCGCCACCGCCATCTGCGGATCGGACCTGCACCTGTACCGAGGCAAAATACCCACCGTCGAGCACGGCGATATCTTTGGCCATGAGTTCATGGGCATCGTCGAAGAAACCGGGCCAGCCGTTACGGCGGTGCAGCGCGGCGACCGTGTGGTGATTCCGTTCGTGATCGCCTGTGGCGATTGCTTCTTCTGCCAGCAAGAGCTTTACGCCGCCTGCGAGACCACCAATGAAGGCCCTGGCGCGGCGCTGAACAAGAAAATGATTCCGCCGCCAGCAGCGCTGTTCGGCTACAGCCGTATGTATGGCGGGATTCCCGGTGGCCAGGCGGAACTGGTGCGGGTACCGAAAGCCAATACCGGCCCGTTCAAGGTGCCGGGCACGCTGTCGGACGAGAAAGTGCTGTTCCTGTCCGATATCCTGCCGACTGCCTGGCAAGCCGTGATCAACGCTGGCGTCAAACAGGGTTCGAGTCTAGCCATTTACGGCGCCGGGCCGGTCGGTTTGCTCACCGCAGCCTGCGCCAGGATGCTCGGTGCCGAGCTGATCTTCATGGTCGACCATCACCAGTACCGCCTCGATTATGCCCAGCGCACCTATGGCGTGATTCCGATCAACTTCGATGAAGACGATGACCCGGCCGACACTATTACCGGCCAGACTCCCGGCCATCGCGGCGTCGATGCCGTGGTCGATGCCGTCGGCCTTGAAGCCAAGGGCAGCACCACCGAAACGGTCATGGCTACACTCAAGCTGGAAGGCAGCAGCGGCAAGGCCTTGCGCCAGTGCATCGCCGCTGTACGCCGTGGCGGCGTCGTCAGCGTTCCGGGCGTATATGCCGGGTTCATCCACGGTTTTATGTTCGGCGATGCATTCGACAAGGGCCTGACCTTCAAAATGGGCCAGACTCACGTACAGCGCTTTCTGCCGGAACTGCTTGGCTACATTGAAACCGGCAAGTTGCAGCCCGAAGCGATCATCACTCACAGGCTGTCGCTGGAGCAGGCGGCCGAGGGTTACAAGATCTTCAATAAGAAGCAGGAAGAATGCCGCAAGGTGATTCTGACCCCGGGTGGCAGCGATGTTCCGCTGGCGCAGCTGGATGAAACCACGCCGTTCGCACCGGCCACCTGAAACCGAGGAGTTTTCATGGCGCTACCGTCATCTTCATTCGCAGCTCCCGTACGCGCATGGTTCGTGAACCTTTCGCGTACGGGCTGGGGAGGGCGCATTTTCTGGCTGACCCTGGTCGGGGTAACCGTGTTGCTGTTGATCAGTGGCTACACCGGTTTGGTCAGCACGGGCCGCGACACCTTGCGCCTCGCCACACTTGGCGGGCTGTCGGGTTTTGCCGCCACGGCAGTCGGTGCGTTATTGGCCTTGGCGTTGCGGGCGATTACTTCGCGAACCCAGGACACCATGCTTGGCTTTGCGGCGGGGATGATGCTGGCCGCCAGTTCCTTTTCACTGATCCTGCCGGGCATTGCGGCGGCGAAGGAGGCGGTGAGCAGTCCCATGCTCGCCGCTGCCGTCGTTGTGGCCGGCATGGCCTTGGGCGTGGCGTTGATGGTCGGCCTTGACCGCTTCGTTCCTCACGAACATGAAAAAAGCGGCCGGCGCGGCCCTGAAGCCAAGCGCTTCAATCGGGTCTGGCTGTTCGTGCTGGCGATCACCCTGCACAACCTGCCGGAAGGCATGGCGATCGGCGTCAGCTTCGCCACCGGCGACATGAAAATCGGCTTGCCGCTGACCACTGCGATCGCCATTCAGGACATTCCAGAAGGACTGGCTGTGGCGTTGGCGCTGCGGGTTACCGGCATTTCCGCAGTGCGTGCAGCGTTGATTGCCGCTGCGTCAGGATTGATGGAACCGTTGGGCGCGATTATCGGTTTGGGCATCACCAACAGCTTCGCGCTGGGCTTCCCGGTAGCGATGGGCCTGGCCGCCGGCGCGATGATTTTCGTGGTGTCCCACGAGGTCATTCCGGAAACTCACCGCAACGGCCACGAAACACCGGCCACGCTCGGGTTGATGCTTGGCTTCGGCGTGATGATGTTTCTCGACACGGCTTTGGGTTAGCCACCCGACGCACACCACTGAGCGCATCGCCCCGCACAAAAAAGGAATTTTTTTCAGCGCCAATCACTCTTTCGTTTATAGGCAATGCCAATAACGCAGGGGAATGAGTCATGTCGCTGATCGAAATCCCGACCAGGAAGTCTTCGGGTAAAACATCCACGCCGGCGGATACCGAGAGCCGGCTCTATGACCGATTGCTGGCGGAAGACTCCACGGTTGATCGCGCGGCACTGGACTTCCTGCGCCGACAACTGAGCAAGGCGGCTGCGCTGTCTGACGATTTGCCGGCCAGCGCCGAAGAGCTGCTGCAATGGTCGGAAACCCGCTGCGCCAGCGTCGCTGCCGAGTACGCCGATTACCTCGAACAACGTCAGCAGGGCGCGCCGCGCCGCTATTTCCGCAACAAATCCCACGCGTTGTATTTCATTCTGCATGTGGCACCGACCAAAGAGGTCGATGGCGCCTGGCTGGCCGGGTTGTTGCCGCAGTGGCAGGATCCGCGTCTCGACGATTTGCTCGATACCTATCTGGAAGAGCTGGGCGAGGGCGTGCCACGGCAGAATCATGTGGTGATCTATCGCAAGCTGCTCGCCGAGCATGACTGCTCCGATTTGAGCGGTCTTGCCGACGAGTATTTTCTGCAAGGCGCGGTGCAGTTGGCGCTGGGACGCTTCGGCGGGCAGTTTCTGCCAGAAGTCATCGGCTTCAACCTCGGCTATGAACAACTGCCGCTGCACTTATTGATCAGTGCTTATGAGCTGGCGGAACTGGGCATCGATCCGCACTATTTCCGCCTGCATGTGACCATCGACAACGCCAGTACCGGGCACGCGCGCAAGGCTGTGCAATCAATGCTCGAACTGATGCCGCTGGGTGAAGAGCGCGATGAGTTCTATCGGCGCATGGCTGTCGGTTATCGCCTCAATGACATTGGCAAGGGCACAACCGCCGTGATCACAGAGTTCGATCTGGACCACGAAGTCATCGCCATGCTTGAGCGCAAGGCTGTGTTTGGCCGGCACATGCATTCAGATTACTGCCGCATCGAAAACCGCACCATCAATCAGTGGCTGGCCACGCCGGGGCAAATGGGCGAGTTTCTTTCGGCGCTGGAGCGCAAGAGCTGGATCAAGCGCGGCGAGGCGGTGGAAGAAAGTCGTTTCTGGCGTTTGATCGACGGCAGCGATGCGGCGATGTTCGGTGTGTTCAACGGCTATGAAAAACAGCTGCTGCGCGACTGGATCACTCAGGATTGCCCGGCATCCCGGCCTCGGCCTTATGTGCGCCGGGAAGCTGCTGTCGAGGAAACCTTTGACGATGATGCCGATCTGCTCAATCTGGAAGCGGCACTGGCCGACAAACCTGCCGCCGAGCAAATGGCGATGTTGATGCCGTGGCTGCAACCGCAGCGACACTGGCGCCCGGCCGGACTTTTTGCGACGCGTCGCTTCATCCAACTGCGCGCCCGCTTGCGTTGAAACAAGGAGGCTTCATGTCGGCACAAGAAACATCCGATAGAGCCCTGTTCGAGCTGGGCAAGCGCCTGCTCGACTGTGGTTATCACTTCATTACTCCAACGCCATTGACCCACGAACGTTATCTCCAACGCTTTGCCACGCCGCTGGCCAAGGATCTGCGCGATGTGTTTGGTTGGTCGATGCCGTTTCCTTCAGAGCTGTTTTGCGCAGACGAGCTGGCCAGCCTGGAGCAGGCCGGCGTAGTCGAACGCGATGGCGCCGTGTGGCGCAGCCATGTGCGCTGGTCGACGCTGAATGACCGGTTGTTCGCCCACTCGGCGTTCCCGACGACGGCGAGTGATGCGGTGTTCTTCGGCCCCGACACTTATCGCTTCGCCCAGGCCATCGAAGCGCAATTGCAGCAACGCTTTTCGCCGATCAGACGCGCGGTGGACATCGGCTGCGGAAGCGGCGCCGGCGCGGTGGTCATGGCCAAGGCACGTCCTGATGCCGACGTGCTGGCAGTCGACATCAATCCGCGGGCGCTGCGCATGAGCGCGGTTAACGCCGAGCTGGCGGGCGCAAACAATGTGTCGGTGTATCACAGCGATCTGCTCGCCAGTGTCGAAGGGCAGTTCGATTTGATCATCGCCAATCCGCCGTACATGAACGACGAACAACAGCGCGCTTATCGCCACGGCGGCGGGGCGCTGGGTGAGGGTTTGTCGGTGCGGATCGTGCGTGAGGCGTTGCCGCGCCTGGAAGTCGGCGGTACGTTGCTGGTGTACACCGGCGTGGCGATCGTCGCCGGGCAGGACCCGTTCCGCGAGGCCGTGGCGCCTCTGCTCAAGGGCGAGCGTTTTGGCTGGACTTATCGCGAACTCGATCCGGACGTCTTCAGTGAAGAATTGCTCAAGCCTGAATATGAGCGCGCCGAGCGAATCGCCGTGGTCGCACTGACGGTAACCCGCGAGCAGTGACCGATAGTTGGGCCACTGCTCGCGCGGTGGCCTTCAGCGATTTCTGATGCGCGAGATCGTCAGCAGGCAAACCCCTACCAACATCGCAGCCCCGGCTACCAATAGCGGCGAAGGGCGTATCGGCTGCCGCGAAATACGCTCGATGCGCCCGGCGACGGAAGCGCGCACTGGCGCAGCAGGTTCCGCCAGATAAGGCGCTTTCTCGATCTCCAGGCGTAAGCCGTCCGGCATTACCAGCGTCAGCCCTTCGATCGTGCCGGCAATTCTGCCCGGATAAACCGGCTCACCGGTCGGGTCGAGCTGGTCGTAGAAGAATATTTGCCCTTCAAGCCAGCCGATGGCGGTCTGCAACTCGGGTCCCAGGTAATACTTTCCATCGAGAAAAAAGCCAGAGAATTGCGGCGCGCGCTCGACGCTTTCAATTCGATAGCGCTGACCTGGTTTCATACCGGTTTCTGGGGCGATCATGGGGGTTCCTCCGTTATTGGTAAGCGATAGAGGAGCGCGTGCCAAGCGTGGTTCCATCGAAATGAGCAACGGGCGTTTGTATGGATTCAAGTGTGCTGGAGCTTTACACGCAAACGCGCAAGACAGTTTTTCACAGTTGAGGGTTCACTATCGGTTACGAACTGTGGCTAAAATGCCACCCTTTCACCGAGCGCCCGGAAACGGCGCGGGCCAAGGACGCGCCCTGTGCATCAAGACCGCTGCATAAGACGCTGGGCCTCAGGTCGCCACGCGCGCAGTTTGTTCACTTTTGACGTGTGACCCTTTTCCGTGAAACTCATCATTGCCGCTGTCTATGTCATCTCCATTGCTTACGTTCACTTGCGTGGGCGCGTGCGCCACAAGCTGGGGCGGCAATTGAGTGACCACTCGACGTTCCTCGCGCCGATCAACTGCTTCCTCTATCTGTTTTCCAGGATGCCCAACAAGCCGTATCTGAACCCGGCAGACTTTCCCGATCTGAGCCCGTTGCAGGCGCACTGGGAAGAGATTCGCGAGGAAGGCCAGAATCTGCTGCGTGCCGGCGAGATCAAGCGCTCGAATCAGTATGACGATGTCGGCTTCAACTCCTTCTTCAAGACTGGCTGGAAGCGCTTCTACCTCAAGTGGTACGGCGACAGTCATCCATCGGCGATGAAGCTGTGCCCACGCACCACCGAACTGGTGCAGAGCATCGGCTCGATCAAAGCGGCGATGTTTGCCGAGCTGCCACCGGGCTCGAAACTGGTGCGCCATCGCGATCCGTACGCGGGGTCCTATCGTTATCACCTGGGCCTGGATACGCCGAATGATCCCGGCTGCTACATCAACGTCGACGGCGAGAACTATCACTGGCGCGATGGCGAAGCGGTGATGTTCGACGAGACGTTTATTCATTACGCCGAAAACACCACGGATCAGAATCGCATCATTCTGTTCTGTGACATTGAGCGGCCGCTGAAATACCGCTGGGCCGCCGCGTTCAACCGCTGGTTCAGCCGCACCGTGATGTCAGCGGCAGGCGCGCCGAATGATGCGGGGGACAAGACTGGTGGCATCAACCGCTTGTTTACCAAAATCTACAAGATTCGTTTGCGCGGCAAAGAGCTGAAGAAGCGCAACCGTACGCGGTATTACCTCGAGAAATGGGCGATTTTTGCCGCGTTGCTGGCGATCTTTATTCTGATCTAAAGGCTTGCGGTGTCAGTACCGGCCTCTTCGCGAGCAAGCTCGCTCCCACATTTGATTTGGGTGAATGCAAATATTGCGTCCGACTCCAAACCCTGTGGGAGCGAGCT
>NZ_JASCPT010000161.1:0-9791 GCF_029959775.1 Pseudomonas sp. PS01270
CGCTGGAATGCAACCCTGTGGGAGCTAGCTTGCTCGCTAAAGCGGTGGGTCAGTCAGCCTGTTTGTTGGATGACACTCCGCCTTCGCGAGCAAGCTCGCTCCCACAGGTGTTCGGTGGTGCTTTTAAGGTTGTTGCTCGGCCTTCAAGCGGTCGCGGAATGCCTTTGGCGAAATTCCCACCCGGCGGCGGAACAGGCGCGTGAAATTGGTCGGATCGGAAAACCCCAACAGCTCCGACATCTCGTAAATCGTCATGCTGGTGTAGGTCAGCAGGCGCTTGGCTTCCAGCAACTGACGCTCGTGCATGATCTGCAACGCCGGTTGCCCGGCCAGTTCACGGCAGGTGCCGTTGAGGTGCGACACGGAGATGCCCAGGCGATGGGCGAGGTCTTCGACCTTGACGTGCTGGCGGTAAGTCTCTTCCACCAACTGAATGAAACCGTTGAGGTATTCGCGCTGGCGTTGCGGCCGTTGGCTGGCCTTGTGCCGAACGATCGCCTGGCGGCTGACCCAGACCATGATCACGCTGACCAGCGAATGCATGAGCATTTCCCGCGCCGGTTGATGGCCGTTGTACTCGGCCTGCAACGCTGAAAACAGGCTGTTGAGATAATCGCCATCCTTGCCGGCCGGGTAGTTTTCCGCCCGAGCCAACGCGTGTACCGAATCGCCCAGTTGCGCCTGCAAATGCTTGATCAGCGGCGTGGCCAAGGTAACGATGAAGCCTTCAATATCCTCGGAAAAACGAAACCCGTGCACCGACAACGGTGGCAGCACCTGAATCGCTGGCGTCTCGAGTTGCGTGCGCTGGCCTTCGATTTCGAGCTCTGCCTGACCTTTGAAAACGAACAGCAGCTGGCACAGATCCGCATGGCGGTGAGGTTTGATTTCCCATTGATGTTCGCGACTGCGCGAGGAAATGGTTTCACAGTGCAGCAAGTCCGGGGTCGGCCAGTCCAGGCTTTCACCATAGAGCTTGAACACCGGAATAGAAGGCAGGGCAGGCTTGTTCATACTTCAATCCAGGCCTCTGGTTTTTGGGCGATAATCGCACCGATTGGCAGAATGTACAGGTATCGGCTCAGTTTTCACCTTCAATTGACAGACCCGCAAGGGAAAAATGCAAGCACTCGATCCATAAAATCATTCACCGGCTGTTGCTGCGTGAAGCTTGCGAGTCATAAAAACAATGAAAATCCTGAAAACCCAAGTCGCCATTATCGGCGCCGGTCCTTCCGGACTGCTTCTCGGCCAGTTGCTGCACAACGCTGGCATCGACACCCTGATCCTCGAACGCCAGACGCCCGATTACATTCTTGGACGCATCCGCGCCGGTGTGCTTGAACAAGGCATGGTAGAGCTGCTGCGTGAGGCCGGCGTCGGTCAGCGAATGGATGCCGAAGGTCTGGTTCATGGCGGCTTCGATCTGGCGCTGGACGGGCGTCAGGTGCACATCGACCTGCACGCGCTGACCGGCGGCAAAACAGTAATGGTCTACGGCCAGACCGAGGTCACCCGCGACCTGATGGCCGCTCGTCGGGAGGCCGGCGCGCCAACAATTTATCAAGCGAGCAATGCCGTTCCCCACGGCATGAAAAGCGACGAAGCTTTTGTCACCTTCGAAAAGGACGGTGAAAGCTGGCGCGTCGATTGCGATTACATCGCCGGTTGCGATGGTTTCCATGGCGTCGCGCGGCAGTCGATTCCGGCCGATTGCCTGAAGATTTTCGAGCGGGTCTACCCGTTCGGCTGGCTGGGCATTCTCGCCGACACACCGCCGGTCCACGACGAATTGGTCTACGCCCGCCACGAACGCGGCTTCGCCTTGTGCAGCATGCGTTCGGCCACGCGCACCCGCTATTACCTGCAAGTGCCGGCGGATGAAAACGTCGATGACTGGAGCGATCAGCGTTTCTGGGATGAGCTGAAAAAACGCCTGCCGGATGCCCTCGCGGAAAAACTGGTGACCGGTCCTTCGATCGAAAAAAGCATCGCGCCGCTGCGCAGTTTTGTCGTCGAGCCAATGCAGTACGGGCGCATGTTTCTCGTCGGCGACGCTGCCCATATCGTCCCGCCCACTGGCGCCAAGGGCTTGAACCTGGCCGCCAGCGATGTCAGCACGTTGTTCAATATTCTGCTGAAGGTCTATCGCGAAGGCCGCACCGATCTGCTGGAAAAATACTCGGAGATCTGCCTGCGCCGAGTATGGAAAGCCGAGCGGTTTTCCTGGTGGATGACGTCGATGCTGCATCGCTTCGACGAGCACGATGAGTTCAGCCAGCGCATCAGCGCTTCGGAACTGGACTACTTTGTCAGCTCGCAAGCCGGGCAAAAAACCATTGCAGAAAATTACGTCGGGCTTCCGTACGAGGCTATCGAATAGCCTGCTATCGACTTACACTGGCGAGCACTTACCCGCTCGCCTTGTCCATGCGGGTCAATCACTGCCCGCAGGTTTTCCGTGACCACTCTCAATCAGCCTGAAACGCCCAAACCGGCCATTCGCAGCGTGCTGGTCGCCTTGATGATGGCGATCTTCCTCGGTGCGCTGGACCAGACCATCGTCGCCGTGTCGATGCCGGCGATCTCCGCTCAATTCAAGGACGTCAGCCTGCTGGCCTGGGTGATTTCCGGCTACATGGTGGCGATGACCGTGGCGGTGCCGATCTACGGCAAACTCGGCGACCTGTACGGGCGGCGCAAACTGATGTTGTTCGGCATGGGCCTGTTCACCCTCGCCTCGCTATTCTGCGGCATGGCGCAGAGCATGGAACAGTTGGTGCTGGCGCGGATCCTTCAGGGCATCGGCGCCGGCGGCATGATCTCGGTGAGTCAGGCGATCATCGGCGACATCGTCCCGCCGCGTGAACGCGGGCGCTATCAGGGTTACTTCAGCAGCATGTACGCGGTGGCCAGCGTTGCCGGTCCGGTGCTCGGCGGCTACATGACCGAATACCTGTCGTGGCGCTGGGTGTTTCTGATCAACCTGCCGCTGGGCCTCGGCGCCTGGTGGGTGGCTCGGCGCAATCTGCGCGGCTTGCCGATTCCGCAGCGTAAACCGGTGATCGATTACCTCGGCACGGTGCTGATGATCATCGGCCTGACCGCGTTGCTGCTCGGCATCACCGAAGTCGGCCAGGGTCATTCATGGCGCAGCAGCGAAGTGCTCGGCCTGTTCGCTTGCGCCGTGGTGGTATTGGCGCTGTTCGTCTGGCATGAACGCCGGGCACGGGAGCCGTTGCTGCCGATGCACCTGTTCGCCAACCGCAATGCCCTGTTGTGCTGGTGCACGATTTTCTTCACCAGTTTCCAGGCCATTTCGCTGATCGTGCTGATGCCGCTGCGCTTTCAAAGCGTCACCGGCGCTGGCGCCGACAGCGCGGCGTTGCACTTGCTGCCACTGGCGATGGGCTTGCCGATCGGCGCCTATTTCGCCGGCCGCCGCACCTCGATCACCGGACGCTACAAACCGCAGATTCTCACCGGGGCGATCCTCATGCCGATCTCGATTCTCGGCATGGCCTTCAGTCCGCCACAAGCAACGCTGCTCAGCGGTCTGTTCATGTTGCTCAGCGGCATCGCTGGCGGCATGCAGTTCCCGACCTCACTGGTCGGCACGCAAAACTCGGTGGAACAACGCGACATCGGCGTCGCCACCAGCACCACCAACCTGTTCCGCTCACTGGGCGGTGCGGTGGGCGTGGCGCTGATGTCGGCGCTGCTGCTGGCGTTGCTGCACGATTCCAGCTTCGCCCATCTGGCAAACAGTTCGCTGATCAGCGAGGGGCATTCGGGCAACGTTCTGCTCGATGGCCTGAACGCAGCCCCCGGCGAAGCGCAGAACGCTTTGCGCGCGGAGCTGCTGGTGACCTTCCGCCACTTGCTCTGGGTCAGCACGGCAGTGTCGTTGCTGGGGCTGGCAGCGGCGATTGCCATGCCGAACAACCTGCTGCGCGGGCGGGAGCACGGCGCGAAATGAGCCTTTTGCGCTGATCGTTCCCACGCTCTGCGTGGGAATGCCTCAACGGACGCTCTGCGTTCGGCCTTGGATGGGACGCAGAGCGTCCCGGGCTGCATTCCCGCGCGGAGCGTGGGAACGATCATCGCGCGCTCAAGGGCTGTAGTAACCCACCGCGACGAGAAAGTGCCCGACCTTTTTCAGGTACGCATGCTTGTCCTCGATCTTGCCGGTCACCGGGTTTTTCCAGCGGTATTCATATTCGCCTTCATCCTGCTTGCCGATCAGCGCCAGAATCGGCTCACCCACCGGTTTGCCTTCCGGATCCTTGACCTTGCCAAAATCAGTGTTGATCAAGCGTAGATTGGTGCCGTGGGCGACATACCGCTGGTTGTTCAGATCGACCACGAAGACATACAGGTCATCCTGCAGATATCCGCCCTTGAGCGAGTTGATCGCAACCAGCGTGCCCTTCTCGTCCTTGCTCAGATCCGTCGCGGCTTTGTCCAGCAAGGCCCTGGCCTGCTCAGCCGAAGCCCGTGGCAAGTAGTAACCCACCGCGAGAATGCGCTGCCCGACGCGCTGATAGAACACATGCTTGCGCTCGACCTTGCCATCGGCCCAGTTCTGCCAGCGGTATTCGGCCTGCTGGATGCCGTTGCCTTCCGGCACTTTCAGCGCATCCTTGAACGCCTTCTGCAGATCCGGCCCGAGCACTTCGCTGACATCGCGGCCGATCAGCGCCGATGACGGCCCGCCACTGGCAAGCATGACGCCTTTGGTGTCGAGGACGAACACGTAGCGATCCTTGTCGACGAACTCACCCTGGCGGCTGAACGCGGCGAACGCCTTGTCGCCATTGTCGTGGTAGTAGGCCAAGGCTTTTTCCAGCAGGGCGATGGCGGCCTGACTGTCATCCTTGGCGGCAGTGGCGGCGCTGGCCTGGCCGAAGCCGGCCAACAACATCAGGCCGAGCCAGGCCACTTTATGCAAAAACCCCATAGCGCATCCCTCGTTCTTTTTGGTGTTTCAAGAGCGTAGACGGCTTGGGCTGATGTACGAGTATTCAGAATGATGCAGGGGATTACAGGCCCTTGTGGTGAGGGTATTTATTCCCGTTCGGCGGCGCAGCCGGCGCATCCGGCTGACGCGTTTTACCTGAAGATCAGGACTGCCAGCCTTGGGGCTGCTTCGCAGCCCAGCGGGGATAAATCCCCTCGCCACAAAGCACTCCAGGGAACAGATCAGTCGCTACGGGCGGGAATTGATCTGCTGCTGGAGATTCTGGATCTGCGCCTGCAAGGTATTCAGGTTGCGGGTCATCTGCGCGCGGAATGCATCGAACTCGGCAGTATTGCCGCCACCCTGTGGCGCTGCCGGGCGGTTGTCCTGCTGACTTTTCAGCACGACGATGTCCTGCTCCAGACGATCGATCGCCGCGCTCGGATTGCCCTGTTTCTTCAGCGCGGCGATATCCGCGCCGAGGCTTTTGAATTGGGCATCGAAAGCTTTCAACTGCGCATCGACCTTGCTGGTATCGGCCGGGGTGCTTTTGATGGTCGCCAGCTCGGCGCTCAAGGCTTTGACCTGAGCCTGCAACTGCGTATTGGCGTTCTGTTGTTCGGTGGTCTGCGCGGTCATCTGCGCCAGACGCTTGTCCAGTTCGCTGGCCTGCCCGGCCACGCCTTGCTGCTGCTTGCTCTGGTCGAGCAGCTTGCCTTCGAGTTGCTTGATTTGCAGCTTCAGCGCTTCGCTGTCGCTGCTGACGTTGCTCTGGCTGGCGACGACCTTGCCGGAAATATCCTGCAGGCGCCCTGCCGCTTCTTCGCTGATGCGGGCGAAGCTTTCCTGGGTGGCGACCAGTTGCTGCTCCATCAGCGAGATCTGCTGGAAGCTCCACCAGGCCAGACCGATGAAGGCAAAAAACAACGCGCCGACCAGCGCCCACAGCGGCCCGGTGCTGGCGGCCTTGACCTTGACCACTGGCGCGCTGCGCGAATGCACGGAAGTGCGGGGGCCGGGTGCGATGTCATCGTCATCGAACGGGTCGGCGCGCAGGCTTGGCACGTTGTCGAAATCGTCGTCGTGGGCATCGTTTCGCATGGACATTGAGGCAACCTTTGGCAAACGCGGTGATGGCTAAATGCTGCGAAGTATAACCGCCGCAGCCGCAGGCATTGACCCTCAACCCGCAAGGCGGTTCATTGCCGCCCGGCCGAATCGTTTCAACGGATGTCCTGGGCTTTCCACCACGCGCAGAACTCATCGAGGGCCGCCCACAGGCTGACTTTCGGATCGTAGTCGAGATAATGCCGGGCGCGGCTGATGTCGAGGGTGAAGTTTTTTTTCATGACCTGCATGCCCAGGCGCGACAGGGTCGGCTCAGGGCGTCCCGGCCAGAGCATGCACGCGCCTTCGTTGAGCGCCGCGACGCTGTAGGCCAGACCGTAGGAGCGGTATTTGCGCACCTGATCGACGTCCATCCGCCGCATCACGTAGTTGACCACGTCCCACAGCGGCACCGGCGTGCCGTTGCTGATGTTGTAGGCCTTGCCCAGCGCCGAACCTTGGGCCAACAGGCTGCTGAGCATGGCTTCGTTGAGGTTCTGCACGCTGGTGAAATCGACCTTGTTCAAGCCGTCGCCGATGATCGCCAGCCGGCCCTTGCGCTGCATCTTCAGCAGGCGCGGGAAGATGCTCATGTCGCCGGCCCCCGTCACGAAACGCGGGCGCAGGGCGATGGTTTCCAGACCGAATTCCTGGGCACCGAAGACTTTCTGCTCGGCCAGATATTTGGTCGCGGCGTAGGGATGCTTGAAGCGTTTGGGCACTTGCTCTTCGGTCAGACCGAGATGGTCGCGGCCATCGAAATAGATCGACGGCGACGACAGATGCACCAGCCGCCGCACCCGCTGCTTGAGGCACGCTTCGACGACGTTTTCGGTGACTTCGACGTTGCCCTGATGAAAGTCCTGATAACGCCCCCACACGCCAACCGCACCGGCGCAATGCACCACGGCTTCGACGTCACGGCACAGGTCGTGCACCAGATCGGCGTCGGTCAGATCGCCCGGCACGAACTCGGCACCGCGGCGCACCAGATGCTCGACGCTCTCGGCCCGGCGACCGTTGACCCGCACTTCAAGGCCCTGCTCCAGGGCGAAACGCGCAAAGCGCCCGCCAATAAAGCCGCTGGCGCCGGTAACCAAAATCTTCATCAAAAACTCCAGGGAAGCAGCTGCAAGCTTCGAGCTTTCAGCTGCAAGTTGAAACGGTACGTGTTCTTGCCGCTTGCAGCTTGACGCTTGATGCTGCGTTCAAGCCACTAGCCATTGCTTTGAGGAGCGCAGCAGTTGTTCGGTAAGCAGGTTCAGCAACTGGCCGCCATTGCGCCAATGATGCCAGTACAGCGGCACGTCGATCGGTTTATCTGGCAGCAATTCGCGCAGCACCCCGCGTTGCAACTGTTCCCGCACCTGCAGTTCCGGCACCAGCCCCCAGCCCAGACCGGCTTCGGTCAGGCGAATGAAGCCTTCGGAGGACGGGCATAAATGGTGCTCGAACGCGCCGTCGACGCCCAACAGCGCCAGATAGCGATGCTGAAGGAAATCGTCCGGACCGAACACCAGCGCCGGGGTGCGCGGCAGCTGTTCGGCGCGCACGCCATCGGGAAAATGCCGGGCGATGAAGGCCGGGCTGGCCAAGGCGCGATAACGCATGGCGCCGAGCAATACGCTGCGTGCGCCGGCCACCGGCCGCTCGCTGGCGCACAGGCACGCAGCCACTTCACCGGCACGCATGCGCTTGAGGCCGACGGTCTGGTCTTCGACGATCAGGTCGAGCAACAAATGCTGCTCGGCGCAGAAATCGCCGACGGCCTCGGCCCACCAAGTGGCGAGGCTGTCGGCGTTGAGGGCGATGCGCAAGCGATCGGGCAGGCCTTCTTCGTCGAGCGCCGGCACCACTGATTGCAAGTCGCGCTCGAGCAGACGCACCTGCTGCACATGGTTGAGCAAGCGTCGGCCGATCTCGGTCGGCGATGGCGGTGTTCCGCGCACCAGCACTGGCTGGCCGACCCGCGCTTCAAGCAATTTGATGCGCTGGGAGATCGCCGACTGCGACAGGCCCAGCACCTGTGCGGCGCGATCGAATCCGGCCTGCTCGACCACAGCGGCGAGCGCGGAAAGCAATTTATAGTCGAACATCAGTTTTCCTAATGGGCGATCAGTACTATTGGTTTTTCTTATACAGCGTCACATCGGAGAATAGCCAGCAAGCACTCTCCTTCAAGGATTTCTCTCATGTGGCAAAGCTATGTAAACGGCCTGTTGGTGGCGTTCGGCCTGATCATGGCGATCGGCACGCAGAACGCTTTTGTCTTGGCGCAAAGCCTGCGCCGTGAACACCATTTGCCGGTGGCGGCATTGTGCGTGGTGTGTGACGCAATTCTGGTCGCGGCCGGGGTGTTCGGCCTGGCGACGATCCTCGCGCAGAACCCGACCCTGCTGGCGATCGCCCGTTGGGGCGGCGCGACGTTTCTGATCTGGTACGGCAGCCAGGCGCTGCGCCGGGCCTGCTCGAAACAGAGCCTTGAGCAAGGCGAAAACCAGACCGTGCGTTCGCTGCGCGCAGTGATGCTCAGCGCTCTGGCGGTGACCTTGCTCAACCCTCACGTTTATCTCGATACGGTATTGCTGATCGGCTCGCTGGGTGCGCAGCAATCGGTGCCGGGCGCTTATGTAGTCGGCGCGGCCAGTGCATCGTTGCTGTGGTTTTTCACCCTGGCCCTTGGCGCGGCGTGGCTGGCACCGTGGCTGGCCCGCCCGAGCACCTGGCGCATTCTCGATCTGGTGGTGGCATTGATGATGTTCGCCGTGGCCGCGCAGTTGATCATCGCCGGATGATTTATTCGCAAAGGCTCTGGAACCTCTATCCCACACAGTTGTTGCGTGGTTAAGGCGCGACCCCGGTGCTATGATCCGAACCCTGCGCCGCAAAGAGTAAAAACTCGCCGGTGCATTTCCGGCCGCCCGTGATCGGCCTTGCGCTCACCGCAACAGACCTGATTAGGAGAATCATCATGGCTTTCGAATTGCCGCCGCTGCCTTACGCACACGATGCCCTGCAGCCGCACATCTCCAAGGAAACCCTGGAGTTCCACCACGACAAGCACCACAACACCTACGTCGTGAACCTGAACAACCTGGTGCCAGGCACCGAGTTTGAAGGCAAGACCCTGGAAGAAATCGTCAAGACTTCTTCGGGCGGCATCTTCAACAACGCCGCTCAGGTCTGGAACCACACTTTCTACTGGAACTGCCTGGCGCCAAACGCCGGCGGTCAACCAACCGGCGCTCTGGCAGATGCCATCAACGCAGCGTTCGGTTCGTTCGACAAGTTCAAGGAAGAATTCAGCAAAACCTCGATCGGCACCTTCGGTTCCGGCTGGGGCTGGCTGGTGAAAAAGGCTGACGGTTCCCTGGCCCTGGCCAGCACCATCGGCGCCGGCAACCCGCTGACCAGCGGCGACACCCCGCTGCTGACCTGCGACGTCTGGGAACACGCTTACTACATCGACTACCGTAACCTGCGTCCGAAGTACGTTGAAGCGTTCTGGAACCTGGTCAACTGGAAGTTCGTGGCCGAGCAGTTCGAAGGCAAAACCTTCACCGCTTAAGCTGCGCGCCAGATGAAAAACCCGGCTTCGCAGACTGTGTGAAAACCTAGCAATCTGCGCAGCGCTCAAAGAAAATGCTCCGTATCGAAAGATACGGAGCATTTTTCGTTATGGCCTACATCCAGGGACAGTCCCGCAGCCAGACCAGCCTGTTTC
>NZ_JASCPT010000162.1:0-9740 GCF_029959775.1 Pseudomonas sp. PS01270
AGCCTGCTCGCGAAGAGGGAGTGTCAAACAACGATTCGTTGCATGACCCACCGCTTTCGCGAGCAGGCTCGCTCCCACAGTTCGATCAGCTTTCGGTTACGGTCCGGCGCTCGCGGTTGACCAGCAGGCGCTCCGAAGTCTCAAGCTGCATGCACCGCTCCAGGAACAGGTACATGTAGTCATAACTCTTGCAGATCGCCTGCCGCAATTCCGCCTGCAAAGCCTTGCTCGGGTTCATGCCGGCCAGGGTGCAGATGATTTCCAGCGCTTCCCACGGATGGGCGTCGTCGTACTGGGCATGCATCTTCAACCACTTCATTGCGCGCTTGCGGTCCTCTTCCGGGAACGCCGCCGCGTAGACCCCGGTCGAGCAGACCACCGCTGACCACTCCCCGGTCGCGCCCTCGATCGCATAGTTGGTCGCGGCAATCGCTACGATCAGCGAATCCGCTGAGCTGGTGTGCCAGCACCAGTGACTCAGAGCGTGCAGCTCCGGCGGCACTTGCTGGGCCTGGAGATCTTCGAGACTGACGCCATGGGCGCGACTCCAGTGCATCCAGTAGTCGGCATGGTTGAGTTCGACGCGAATGTTGCGCATCAGCCAGCGCCGCGCCATGTCCTCACCAGGGTGGCGGGCGAAGCGGGTCTTGGTCAGGTTCTGCGCCATATACAAGGCAAATTGCTCGACCACCGGCCAGCCGCCGATGAGGTACTGGCGCATGGTTTTCGCGCTGAGTCTGTTGTCGCGCATGCGCTGATAAAGTTCATGTTCGACAACCCGGTGCTTGCTCTCGCTGCAATCCTTGATGAGCTGTTGCGCCCAGGCAGGATAACTTGCAGCTTCCATGAGGGGTCCGGTTCGGTTGAATGTGTCGATCACTGTTCGGCTCCTTTTGAGTTGTGATGGCAAGGATCGGCGAGAGACTTCAACGGAACGTGCCAGGCGCTTTGAACAACAACGGCTGCGGTCTGGCAGGACGACTTTGCAAACTGTCACAGGTAAACAACTGCGGACGCTCGATGACATACCCCTGAGCGTAATCCACACCTATTTCAAGCAACGCCTGTTCGATCTGGTTAGTTTCAACAAACTCGGCAATTGTCTGCTTACCCATAACATGACCGATGTGATTGATCACTTCGACCATTGCCCGATTAATCGGGTCGTCCAGCATATCCTTTACGAAACTCCCGTCGATCTTCAGGAAGTCTACAGGCAAATGTTTCAAGTAAGCGAATGAAGACATTCCGGCACAAAAGTCATCCAGAGAAAAGTGACAACCTAAGCCTTTGAGTTCATTGATAAAACGAATTGCACTGCCAAGATTTGCGATTGCACTGGTTTCAGTAATTTCAAAACAAATCATTTCAGGCGGTATAGCGTAGTTAACAAACTGTTCCCGCAGGAAGTGCAAAAACGCGTCATCTCCTATAGTAATGCCTGACAGATTAATCGCACACATTGCCAAAGGAAGTTCATGTTCCTGTTCAATACACTGGGCAATAACCTTGAAAACATTTTCAACTACCCAGCGATCTAACTGGGTCATCAAACCATATCGCTCCGCTGCCGGAATAAAACTGTCAGGCAAAATCATCCGCCCGGATTCATCATGCAAGCGCAGGAGTATTTCGATGTGCCCGGCCTGGCCGGGTTGCGGCTTGAGCGGCGCGATCTGTTGGGCATAAAGGCAGAAGCGGTTTTCTTCCAGCGCCATGTGCAGGCGCTGCACCCAGGCCATTTCACCGAAGCGCATCGACAGTTCGGAATCATCGGCATGGTAGACCTGCACGCGGTTGCGGCCTTTTTCCTTGGCCATGTAGCAGGCCATGTCCGCCGCGCGCAGGGAAGCTTCAAGGGTGGTCGGATTCTGCGCCACGTGCACCAGGCCGATACTGACGGTGGTCAGGAAGGGCCGCCCCTTCCAGACAAAATGCAGGTTCTGCACGGTCTGGCGCAGGCTTTCGGCAATCTTCTCGGCGATGTCCGGCGGGCAGTTCTCCAGCAAAATCCCGAATTCGTCGCCGCCCAGTCGCGCCAGGGTATCGCCCTCGCGCAAATCTGATTGCAAGAGCGTGCAGATGTGCCGCAGCAGTTCATCGCCCGCCGCGTGCCCGCAGGTGTCGTTGACCAGTTTGAACTGGTCGAGATCGAGGAACATCAGCGCGTGCCGCCCGGGCTGGCGCGTCAGCTTGTGCAAGGCCTGCTCGAGGCGATATTCGAATTCGCGGCGGTTGGCCAGCCCGGTCAGGGCATCGTGGGTCGCCTGCCAGGACAGATTGGCGATGTACTGCCGCTCCTGAGTCATGTCGTGCAGCACCAGCACCGTGCCGCTGACATTCCCGGCATTGCGGATCGGCGCGCCGACCAGGGTCACCGACAGGGTGCTGCCGTCCAGCCGCTGAATCAGCTTGGAATGTTCGCTGCCGCCGCTGAGCTGGCCACTGAGAATGTGCTCGATCAACGTCAGCCCTTCGGTCTGGGCGTTATCGTCGAGCAGGTTGAACAGCGCCGACAACGGCAGCCCTGCCGCCTGCTCGGCCTTCCAGTGCGTCATGGCCTCGGCGGCGGGGTTCATGTAATCGATCGCGCCGTTGACGTCGGTGGTGATCACGCCATCGCCAATCGATTGCAAGGTGATGTGCGCGCGATCCTTCTCCAGTTGCAGCGCCTGGGCGAATTCATGGCGTTGCCTGAGCAGTTTGTGCGTGCGCCACAGCGCCAGCGCGATCAGACCCAGCGCGGTGGCCAGGTTGGTGAACAGCAGCAGGCGCATGATCACCCGCGAGCCTTCGCCCAAGGCATCGCTGAAGGCTCTGGCGGCTGGGGTGACTGCATCGTTGATGGCGAAGATCTGTAACTTCCAGCGCTGCACATCGCCGGGGCTGGCCTGTTTCTGCGCAATGCCTTGGTGCATCTCCTGCGCGACTTCGTGCAGTCGGTCGAGATAGGCATCGCCAATCGTCCAGCGATCGATCGCGGTTTCCAGATAACTGTAGTGGCGGAAATTGAGGTACAGCCAGATGACGCTGGAGACATCGTCTGGATGATTACCGCCTTTGAGAATGCCTTCACGCGCCGCTTGCAGATCCGGCGGCTGACGATCCAGCGCCAGGCGCAATTGGTGCCCGCCCTGAGGCACGGCGATCGCCGTCAGGTATTTGCGATAGATCGCCTCGTCACGGCTGTCGGCGTAGAGGTTGAGGTAATAGATGGCGTCTTTCTGGCCCTTTGACCACAGGCTTTCGCCAGCTACGTAGCCACGCACGGCCGAAAGCACGTAAAGGCTCACGCCCCCCAGTAATGCCTGGAACACCACGACAGCAATAAAGGGCCAGACGATACCCAACAACCGTGGTGTTCCCAGAGTCTGCTTTTGCTTCATGAGAGTCCTTGCATGAGCACTGCCCGCTCGCCTTCCGGGCGAATTCGCTATGACGAGACTAGGTGGGGTTCTCGTTCAAGGCAAGGCGCGGCGTTACACCGCGCGCAGAACCTCTGACAGGTCGGCGAGGGTTTCGATCAGTGCTGTTGCAAGTTGCCGTAGAGCTTGGCGTACAGACCGCCGTCGGCGATCAGTTGACGATGGTCGCCGTCCTCGGCGATCTGCCCGCCGTCGAACACCAGCACGCGGTCCGCCTGTTTCACCGCCGACAGGCGATGGGCAATGATCAGCGTGGTGCGGCCATGGAGAAACTTCGCCATCGCCTGGTGCAGGTTGTACTCGGTGGCGGCGTCGAGGGCCGAGGTGGCTTCGTCGAGAATCACCACTTTCGGCTCGGCGAGAATCATCCGCGCAATCGCCAGACGCTGGCGCTGGCCGCCGGACAAACGCACGCCGGAGCGACCAACGATGCTGTCGAGGCCAGCGGGCAGCGCACGGATGGTCGCGGCCATCTGCGCAATTTCCAGCGCCTGCCAGCAGGCTTCGTCGCTGCGCATGCGGCCCATGGTCAGGTTGGCGCGCACGCTGTCGTTGAACAGCGCCGGATGCTGCAGCACCACCGCGACGTTCTCGCGCACCGTCTCCAGACCGATCTCCTGCTGGGTCGACCCGCCAAAGCGGATGGTCCCGGCCGCTGGCGTGTACAGGCCCAACAGCAACTGCACCAAGGTACTTTTGCCGCCGCCGCTGGCGCCGACGATCGCGACTTTTTCGCCGGGCAGGATCGACAGGTTCATCTGATCCAGCACCAACTCGTCGCCATAACCGAAACTCAGGCCTTGCACCTCGATGCCGACGGTGTCGCGTCCCTTGAACGGATCGACGCCGCCGGGATACTGCGGCTCGTCGGCGCGCGCCAGCAATTCATTGATCCGCGTCAGCGCACCGCCCGCTGCGTAGTAGGCGTATTGCAGATTGAGCAGCTGTTCGACCGGGCCGATCATGAACCACAGGTAACTGAACACCGCGAGCATCTGCCCGATCGACAGGTCGGAAAACAGCACGGTGAGCATCGCCGCCGCGCGGAAGATGTCGATGCCGAACTGGAACAGCAAACCACTGGCGCGGTTCGAGGCGTCGGTTTTCCACTGCGAGTTGACCGCATAGTTGCGCACCTCCTGCGCGCGCAAACCGAGGCGCCCGAGGAAATAGCCCTGACGATTGCCCGCGCGCACTTCCTGAATCGCATCGAGGGTTTCGCTCAGGGCCTGAGTGAAGCGCGAGGTGCTGTCGTTCTCGAGTTTTTTCAGGTGCTTGACCCGCTTGCCCAACTGCACCGTGGCGTAGATCACCAACGGGTTGAACAGCAGAATCAGCAGCGCCAGCTTCCAGTGCATCCACATGAGGATGCTGGCGGTGCCGACCAGGGTCAGCATGGCGACGAGGAAGCGGCTGAGGGTTTCGCCGACGAATTTGTCGAGGGTGTCCAGATCGGTGACTAAATGCGTGGTTACCGTGCCGCTGCCGAGGCTTTCGTATTCGCCGAGGGAAATGCGCTTGAGCCGCTCGATCAGGCGTACGCGAATGCGGTAGACGATGTCCTTGGCCAGGCGCGCAAACAGCCGCGACTGCAACACGCCAAAACACAGGGCGCTGCAACGCAAGGTCAGGGTCACCACCAGCATCAGGCCGATATAACCCGCCGCCTGCTGCCACATGCTTGGCAGAAAATGATTCATGACTTTCAGTGCGGCATCGCCGTGGCCGAGCAGCACTTCGTCGACCAGCAATGGCAGCAGCAATGGAATCGGCACGCTGCACAGCGTCGCCAGCACGGCCACGCCGTTGGCGATCCACAGGGATTTTTTGTGATGCAGTGCCAGACGCCGGACTTCAGCCCAGCTCAGCCGGTCGACACGCTCTACGGCTGGCGTGTCATCGGCGCGGTCAGACACAGGCCGCGCGCTCCAGCCAGCGGCCGAGCAACGGCGACAGCTCGCTGAGCGGTTGATAACCGTTGGTGAGCAGCGCCAGTTGCCCGTTGCGCTCGGCCAGCAGGGTCGGAAAACCAGCGATGCCCAAGTCCTGCACCCAGGTGAAATCGGCCTGGGTCGCCTTGTGCTGATCGGCATGATCGAACAACGCCGCGAATTCGATACGCGGCACACCGGCCTGCTCCGCCAGTTCGACCAGCACGCTGGCCTGGGTGACATCGCGACCTTCGGCGTAAAACGCCTGCTGGATCAGCCCGACCAGTGTCCACGCGCAATCCGGCGCCAGACTGCGCGCGGTGACAATGGCGCGACAGGCAGGCTCGGTGTCGTAGACAAAACCGTCAGGCAACGCGCCGTCGAACTTGAACGGCTGGCCGGTGGCCTCGGTGACCGCTTGCCAGTGCTCGAGAATGTAGCGCCGCGTGGTCGGCTCCAGCGCCGAACCGCTGCCGGTGCGCAACCCGCCGACCACCAGATGCAGCTCCACTCCGGCTGCCTGCGCCTGCTCGACCAGTGCCTTGGCCACCGGAGCAAAACCCCAGCACCATGAACACATCGGATCCATCACGTAGAGCAGGCGCGCAGACATGGTTAAGCCTCGGTGGATGCTTGCTTATAGTTGTAGCCGATCGGGTGCGGCTGGTTGCGCGCCTTGGCCAGTTCGATCTGCTTTTGCCGATCGATGGCGCTGCGCCGGGTCTTCTCGCTGAGCTTGTCCCAGCAGTGCGGGCAACTGATGCCGGCGACGTAGTGCTCGGAGGCGCGATCTTCAACGCTGACCGGCGTGCGGCAGGCATGACATTGATCGTAGTCGCCTTCCGTCAGGTCGTGACGCACGGTGACGCGGTTGTCGAAAACGAAGCAGTCGCCGCGCCACTTGGTTTCTTCCTGCGGCACCTCTTCGAGGTACTTCAGGATGCCGCCCTTGAGGTGGTAAACCTCTTCGAAACCTTCGCCGAGCATGTAGCTCGAGGCTTTCTCGCAGCGGATGCCGCCGGTGCAGAACATCGCGACCTTCTTGTGCACGGCCGGGTCGAAGTGTTCTTTGATGTAGTCGGGAAATTCGCGAAAACTGGTGGTTTTCGGATCGATGGCGCCTTCGAAGGTGCCGATCGACACTTCGTAATCGTTGCGCGTGTCGATCAGCAGCACTTCCGGGTCGCTGATCAGTGCGTTCCAGTCCTGCGGCTCGACGTAGGTGCCGACCTTCTTGTTCGGGTCAACGCCTTCAACGCCGAGGGTGACGATCTCTTTCTTCAGCTTGACCTTGGTGCGATAGAACGGCTGTTCGTCGCAGTACGATTCCTTGTGGTCGATGTCGACCATGCGTGGGTCATTCTTGAGCCAGGCGAGCAGGCCGTCGATGCCTTCGCGGCTGCCGGAAACCGTGCCGTTGATGCCTTCTTCGGCGATCAGCAGAGTGCCTTTGATGCCGTTGTCGACCATCGCTTGCAGCAGTGGCTCGCGCAGGTCAACGTAATCTTCGAGGGTGACGAACTTGTACAGTGCCGCCACGACAATCGGTTGTGTCATGGGTATTTCTCCAGGTGGCTACCCTCGCAAAGGGTGAACCGGATTCAAAAAAAAACGCGCCGGCTAAGCGGCGCGTTGCGGATTCTAGCAAAAACATGATGTGTTTTGGATTTACTCAGTCTTCTGTGACAACACAAAACCTGTGGCGAGGGGATTATCCCCGTTGGGTGGCGAAGCAACCCTAAACCCATTCAGCCCCGTTCCTTCTGCCAGGACCGTGGTTACAGGGTTTACGACTGCTGCGCAGCCGAACGGGGATAAATCCCCTCGCCACAAAAATCCCGCCACATCCAAAATCAGTGCTTGCTACCGCCAGCACAGGTCGGCGACGCCGGAGCGCCGTCGATCTCTGCCCATTCCTGCGGGGTGTAGGTGTGCAGCGCCAACGCATGGAACTCGCCCATCAGCTCGCCGAGCGTGCCGTAGACTTTCTGGTGGCGCTTGACCCGGTTCAGTCCTTCGAACTGCGCGCTGACCACCACCGCCTTGTAGTGGGTCTGAGACCCGCGACTGTGCATGTGGCTTTCGTCGAGCACTTGCAGGTGCTCAGGCTGTAACAGGGCCAGCGTCGATTCGATGCGTTGTTGCATGGTCATCACGAACTCCGCTTACTTCTTCTTGGCTGGCGCCGCGGCCGGGGTCAGCTCTTTGGTCATGTCGTCGAGCAGCTTGTTGACCACTGGCACCGCGCTTTCCAGTTTGCCCTGGGTCATCTGCGCCGACTGCTGGGTCAGCTGCGGCATTTTTTCCAGGACTTTCTTGCCCAGTGGCGACTGGTAGAAGGCAACCAGATCCTTGAGCTCGGATTCGCTGAAGTTGCTGGTGTAGAGCTTGACCATGTCGGGCTTGAGCTTGTTCCAGCCGATGGCCTGGTCCAGCGCAGCGTTGGCCTTGGCCTGGTAGGTTTCGAGCACGGCTTTCTTCGACTCAGGCGCTTTGGTCTGTTCAAAGCGCTGGGCGAACATTTGCTGCACTTGCATGTACACCGGGGTACCCAGCTTGTCAGCGTGAGCCAGCGTCAGGAAAGCTTCGGCACTGGCGTTGTGGCTGGCGGTATCGGCAAGCACCTGGCCGCTGGCGCAAACCAGTGCAACCGCGGTACAGATGGCGCGAAGACGAGTCATCGAGTTTCCTTTAAGCAAAGCGAGGTCGAACCCCAAGGGCGACCATTCTGCGCCTAACAATCGCTGTGGCTCAACCCCTGGCCCTTGCCGCGCTTGATTGGCGGGGTTTTGCGGTCAACAATCGAGCCGATGGAACCACCCGGGCCGACGCCGGCCTAAATTGCGCCAACAGACCAACAGGAGTGTGCACGATGAGCCGTATCGAAACCGACAGCCTGGGCCAGATCGAGGTCCCGGACGACGCTTACTGGGGTGCTCAGACGCAACGCTCGCTGATCAACTTCGCCATTGGTCAGGAACGCATGCCGCTACCGGTGCTGCACGCCCTGGCGCTGATCAAGAAAGCCGCCGCACGGGTCAACGACCGCAACGGCGACCTGCCCGCCGACATCGCCCGCCTGATCGAACAGGCCGCCGATGAAGTCCTCGCCGGCGAGCATGACGAGCAGTTCCCGCTGGTGGTCTGGCAGACCGGCAGCGGTACCCAGAGCAACATGAACGTCAACGAAGTGATCGCCGGTCGCGCCAACGAACTGGCCGGCAACCCGCGTGGCGGCAAGTCGCCGGTGCACCCGAACGATCACGTCAATCGCTCGCAAAGTTCCAACGACTGCTTCCCCACTGCCATGAGCATCGCCACCGCCAAAGCGGTGCAGGAACAACTGCTGCCGGCGATTGCCGAGCTGTCCGGCGGCCTCGCTGAACTGGCGGCGCGGCACATGAAACTGGTGAAGACCGGGCGCACGCACATGATGGACGCGACGCCGATCACCTTCGGTCAGGAACTGTCCGGCTTCATCGCGCAACTGGATTACGCCGAGCGCGCGATTCGTGCCGCGCTGCCGGCGGTTTGCGAACTGGCTCAGGGCGGCACCGCCGTTGGTACCGGTTTGAATTCACCGCACGGCTTCGGTGAGGCGATTGCCGCTGAACTCGCAGCACTGTCCGGTCTGCCGTTCGTCACCGCGCCGAACAAGTTCGCTGCACTGGCCGGTCATGAACCGCTGGTAACGCTGTCGGGTGCGCTGAAAACCCTCGCCGTGGCCTTGATGAAGATCGCCAACGACCTGCGTCTGCTGGGCTCAGGTCCTCGCGCAGGTTTCGCTGAAGTGAAGCTGCCGGCCAACGAACCGGGCAGCTCGATCATGCCCGGCAAGGTCAACCCGACCCAGTGCGAAGCGCTGTCGATGCTCGCCTGTCAGGTGCTCGGCAATGACGTGGCGATCGGTTTTGCCGCCAGTCAGGGGCACTTGCAGCTGAACGTGTTCAAACCGGTGATCATCCACAACCTGCTGCAATCGATCCGTTTGCTCGGCGATGGCTGCAGCAACTTCCAGCAGCACTGCATTGCCGGGCTCGAGCCAGATGCCGAGGTCATGGCCAAGCATCTGGAACGTGGGCTGATGCTGGTGACCGCGCTGAACCCGCACATCGGTTATGACAAGTCGGCGGAGATCGCCAAGAAGGCCTACAGCGAAGGGCTGACTTTGCGTGAGGCGGCGTTGCAGCTGGGTTATCTGACCGATGAAGAGTTCGACGCCTGGGTGCGGCCGGAGAACATGATCGAGGCTGGGGCCAAGGGCTGAAATCTTCAGCGCCTGGAAGTCAGCCTTCGCGAGCAAGCTCGCTCCCACAGTGGACTGCATTCTCATGCTGGGAATGCGCAAAAATGTGGGAGCGAGCTTGCTAGCGAATGCGGCCGG
>NZ_JASCPT010000163.1:0-9676 GCF_029959775.1 Pseudomonas sp. PS01270
CCAGATATTGCTGAGGTATATGTCAGCCCGCTTTCGCGAGCAAGCGCGCTCCCACAGTGGTTTTGCATTGTTCACAAAACTCATGTGGGAGCGAGCTTGCTCGCGAAAGCGGTTCAACCGTCACAAAAGAATTCAAGGTCTGCAGGATATACGCCCTCACCCGCCACGGAGCAAAACCCTTACACAATTTCACACAGCAGCTACAAAGCTTCACCGCTAACCTCCCCGTCTGGCCGTAGGATGCGGCCTTCAATATTGGGGGTTTTACATGTCTGGAAAACTGCTGGCCGGGCTCGGCCTGATCGCATTGGCGCTGACGCTGAGCGCTTGTGATTCATCCTCGAACGCCGAAGAGCAGACGCCGCCGGCCACGGTGCGCGTAGAGACCATTAAAACCGAGCCCCTGTCGATCAGCAGCGAACTGAGCGGCCGCATCGCCGCGCCACGGATTGCCGAAGTGCGCGCACGAGTAGCCGGCGTGGTGTTGCAGCGCACCTATCGCGAAGGCAGCGACGTGAAAAAAGGCGATGTGCTGTTCCGCATTGACCCGGCGCCGTTCAAGGCCGATCTGGACAGTGCCGAAGCGGCGTTGCGCAAGGCCGAGGCCAACGCCTTTCAGGCGAAACTGCAAGAACAACGCTACGCCCAATTGATTGAAGACAAGGCCATCAGCGGTCAGGACTACGACAACGCCCGCGCCGCTGCCCGGCAAACGGCAGCTGATGTTGCCGCCAGCAAGGCAGCACTTGAACGGGCGAAACTCAACCTCGGCTATGCCACCGTCACCGCGCCGATTTCCGGACGTATCGGTCGCGCGTTGGTCACCGAGGGTGCGCTGGTGGGGCAGAACGAAACCACGCCGCTGGCGCTGATTCAGCAGCTCAACCCGATCCATGCCGACCTCACCCAGTCGACCCGCGAGCTCAATGAACTGCGCCGGGCATTGCGCTCCGGGCAGTTGCAGGAAGTCGGTCAGGATCAAGCGAAGGCCACGCTGATTCAGGATGACGGTAGCGTGTATCCGTTGCCCGGCAAGCTGCTGTTCAGCGACATCACTGTCGATCCCGGCACCGGGCAGATCATTGTGCGCAGCGAGTTTCCCAATCCGGATCTCGACTTGCTGCCGGGCAGCTTCATCCGCGTACGCCTTGAGCAGGCAACCATCCAGAACGGCATCACCGTACCGCAACGCGCGGTGCAGCGTGACAGTGCCGGCATTGCCCAGGTGCTGACCGTCGATGAGCAGATGCGCGTGGCGCAGCAACCGGTGCAACTGGGTGCGGTGCAGAACAACCGCTGGATCGTCACCGGCGGCCTGAAGCCCGGCGACCGCATTGTCATCGAAGGCCTGCAACACGCCCGTCCCGGGGAAAAGGTACAGATCGACGAAACCCCACTTCCACTTGCCCAGGCCACTGGTCAGTAAGCAGGACGCTCTTATATGCCGCAGTTCTTTATCGACCGCCCGGTGTTTGCCTGGGTGGTCGCCCTGTTCATCCTGTTGGCCGGTGCGCTGGCCATTCCGCAGTTGCCGGTCGCGCAATACCCCGACGTCGCACCGCCGCAGATCGAAATCTATGCCGTCTACCCAGGCGCCTCGGCGCAGACCGTCGATGAGAGCGTGGTCAGCCTGATCGAGGAAGAACTCAACGGCGCCGATCACCTGCTCTATTTCGAATCGCAGAGTAGCCTCGGCAGCGCGACGATCAAAGCCACGTTCCAACCGGGCACCAACCCCGAGCTGGCGCAGGTCGATGTGCAAAACCGCCTCAAGGTCGTCGAGTCGCGCCTGCCGCAAGCGGTCAATCAGCAAGGTTTGCAGGTGGAGAAAGTCTCTTCCGGTTTCCTCTTGCTCATCACTTTGACCTCCAGCGACGGCAAGCTCGATGACGTGGCGCTAAGTGATTATCTGGCGCGCAACGTGATGAACGAGATCAAGCGCCTGGACGGTGTCGGCAAGGCGCAGTTGTACGGCGCCGAACGGGCCATGCGCATCTGGATCGATCCGCAGAAACTCATCGCCTTCAACCTGACGCCGGCGGATGTCAACGAAGCCATCGTCGCGCAGAACGCCCAGGTTTCGGCGGGTAGCATCGGTGATCTGCCGTCACCTTCGACGCAGGAAATCACCGCGACAATTCTGGTCAAAGGCCAATTGTCGACGCCGCAGGAGTTCGCCGACATCGTGCTCAAGGCCAACCGCGACGGCTCCACGGTGCGCATCGGTGATGTCGCGCGCGTCGAAATCGGCAGCCAGGAATATCAGTTCGGCACTCGCCTGAACGGCAAACCGTCCACTGCCGTCGGCGTGCAGCTCTCTCCCGGCGCCAACGCGCTGAACACCGCGACGCTGGTGCGGGCGAAGATGGACGAACTGGCGCGCTATTTCCCGGCCGGCGTGGAGTACAAGATTCCGTACGACACCTCGCCCTTCGTCAAAGTCTCGATCACCAAAGTGATCTACACCCTTGGCGAAGCGATGCTGCTGGTGTTTGCGGTGATGTTCCTGTTCCTGCAGAACGTGCGCTACACGCTGATCCCGACGCTGGTGGTGCCTGTGGCGCTGATGGGCACGTTCGCGACCATGCTGGCGCTGGGCTTCTCGATCAACGTGCTGACCATGTTCGGCATGGTGCTGGCCATCGGCATTCTGGTGGATGACGCCATCGTCGTGGTGGAGAACGTCGAACGGATCATGGCCACCGAGGGCCTGTCGCCCAAGGAAGCCACGCGCAAGGCGATGACGCAGATTACCGGCGCGATTATCGGCATCACTCTGGTGCTGGTCGCGGTGTTTATTCCGATGGCGTTCATGCAGGGCTCGGTCGGCGTGATCTACCAACAGTTCTCGCTGTCCATGGCGACGTCGATTCTGTTCTCGGCGTTTCTCGCCCTGACGTTGACGCCGGCGTTGTGCGCAACATTGCTCAAGCCTGTCGCCAAGGGTGAGCATCACGAGAAGTCCGGATTCTTTGGCTGGTTCAATCGTCGTTTCGAGCAACTGACCGATCGCTATCAGGGTTGGGTCGGCTATGCGCTCAAGCGCACCGGTCGCTA
The DNA here is from genome assembly GCF_029959775.1 of Pseudomonas sp. PS01270. Lineage (NCBI taxonomy): Bacteria > Pseudomonadati > Pseudomonadota > Gammaproteobacteria > Pseudomonadales > Pseudomonadaceae > Pseudomonas > Pseudomonas sp. PS01270. The sequence continues at coordinate 3,058 of NZ_JASCPT010000163.1, forward strand.
CCTGATGATCTACGTCGTCCTGTTGATTGGACTCGGGTTTTGTTTCGCGCGCCTGCCCTCCTCGTTTCTGCCGACCGAGGATCAGGGCTATACCATCACCGATATTCAACTGCCGCCCGGCGCGACGAAGAACCGTACTGTACAAGTGGCCGAACAGCTCGAAGCGCACAACGCCGATGAGCCGGGAATCAGTGACAGCGTAGTGATCCTGGGTTTCAGCTTCTCCGGTAGCGGGCAGAATGCGGCGCTGGCGTTTTCGACGCTCAAGGATTGGTCTGAACGTGGCGGAGACGATTCCGCCAGTTCCATCGCCGACCGCGCCAACGTTGCCCTGAGCCAGATAAAGGATGCCATGGCGTTCTCGGTGCTGCCGCCGCCGGTGGATGGCCTCGGTACTTCCAGCGGTTTCGAGTTCCGATTGCAGGATCGCGCAGGCCTCGGTCACGCGACGCTGATGCAGGCGCGCACCGAACTTCTGGCCGCCGCCGAGAAAAGTCCGGTGCTTATGAACGTGCGCGAAAGTGCTCTGGCCGAAGCGCCGCAAGTGCAGTTGGTTGTAGACCGCAAGAAGGCCAATGCCCTGGGTGTATCGTTTGCCGAAATCGGCAGCGTGCTGTCCACTGCGGTGGGTTCCAGCTACATCAACGATTTCCCGAATCAGGGCCGCATGCAGCGCGTCGTCGTGCAAGCCGAAGGCGACCAGCGCAGCCAAGTGGACGACTTGCTGAAAATGCACGTGCGCAACAACGCCGGGAACATGGTGCCGCTGTCGGCATTCGTCCAGGCGAACTGGATTCAAGGTCCTGCGCAGTTGACACGGTACAACGGTTATCCAGCGATCGCGATTTCAGGCGAACCGTCACCGGGTCATAGCACCGGCGAAGCCATGGCGGAAGTCGAGCGTCTGGTCGCGCAGGGGCCGAAGGGTCTGGGCCAGGAATGGACTGGTCTCTCGTTGCAGGAACGTTTGTCAGGCAATCAGGCGCCGATCCTGCTCGGCTTGTCGCTGCTGGTGGTGTTCCTGTGCCTGGCGGCGCTGTACGAGAGCTGGTCGATCCCGACTTCGGTGTTGCTGGTGGTACCGCTGGGTGTGCTCGGCGCGGTGCTGGCGGTGACGTTGCGCGGGATGCCCAATGATGTGTTCTTCAAGGTTGGACTGATCACCATCATTGGTCTGTCGGCGAAGAACGCGATCCTGATCATCGAGTTCGCCAAGAGCTTGTATGACGAAGGTCACGATCTGATCGATGCGACGTTGCAGGCCGCGCGTTTGCGTCTGCGGCCGATCGTGATGACATCGCTGGCGTTCATTCTCGGTGTGGTGCCGTTGGCCATCGCCACTGGTGCCAGTTCGGCAAGTCAGCAGGCGATCGGCACTGGCGTGATCGGCGGGATGATCACCGCTACGCTGGCAGTCATCTTCGTCCCCGTGTTCTTCGTCGTCGTCATGAAGCTAGTACAACGATTCACCAAATGACACTGATCTAATTGTAGGAGCTGCCGAAGGCTGCGATCTTTTGACTTTGCTTTTAGAAGATCAAAAGATCGCAGCCTTCGGCAGCTCTTACAAAAGCCGGATCGCCTGCGCTATGGTGCGCTGACAGTTCACCAACGTGAGTCACCATGCGCTTCCTCGCCCGTACGCACCCTCGCCTTTCCGGCGCCGCCCTGTTCGGCCTCGCAACGGGTCTGCTGGTCCCGGCCGATTCCATCGTCAGCAAAATCCTCATTGGCTGGAACGTCGGTGTCTGGACTTACCTGGTTCTGATGTTCTGGCTGACCATACGCGCCAAGGCCCCGGATGTGCGTCGCATCGCCGAGATCGAGGATGAAAACGCCGGACTGGTGCTTTTCGTCGTGTGCATCGCCGCGCTGGCAAGCCTGGCCACCATCACATTTGAACTGGCGGGCAGCAAAGATCTGGATAACACACACAAATTGATGCACTACGGCTTCACAGCGCTGACGGTGATCGGCTCATGGCTGCTGATTGGGGTGATCTTTTGCGTGCACTACGCGAGGTTGTTTTACACCTGGAACGGCAAGGAGCCGGCACTGCATTTTGCTGAAGGACTGACCACCCCCAATTATTGGGATTTTCTGTACTTCTCGTTCACCATCGGCGTGGCTGTGCAGACTTCGGATGTAGGTGTTGCGACACGGGATATTCGAAAGATTGTGCTGGCGCAGTCGTTGATCGGTTTCGTGTTCAATACAGCGATCCTCGGGTTCTCGATCAATATTGCAGCAGGGTTGTTCGGCTGAAAAACACGGCATGTTCCTGCTGCTCAAAGCTCACAAAAAAGTGCGCCTGTAAACTGTCAACACTGACAGTTTACAGGCGCACTGCATTCAGGCTTCCATACAACATCCAGAAGTAGGACGGGTCAGTCTTTGGATGTCCCCAACCATATCGTATGGAGATATAACTCATGAGCTATACAGCCCGAGCCTACAGGACGATCTTGCCGGATACAGCGCAGACCTTTTTGTCAGCCACGATCAACGGCGATGCCAATCCACGCTACAGGTTTGTCAAAGTCCCTCAGTTTATGGAGTTTCGATCTACCTCTGTGCCTTCCTTCGGGCCTAAGCCCTACCCGGAAGGCTTGCGTTACGTTTTGACAGCTGGACACACCAAGGATGGTGTGACGCGTACGCTTGAGTTTGTGTTCCCTTTCAAACCCCAATCGTTGAGCTATGACCTGTCCAAAGATAGCGATGATGTCAGAAGCACCTACTATTCCAATCCCGCGACGGGCGACCTGCATGTCTCTGTGAGCGGGAGCCTGACATTGAAATATGACGACATTGAAAAAACACTGAGAGGCACTTGGTCCGGCACATATGACCATGGTGGAGAGAATGGCACCGAAGAGTTCCCGATTGCTGGGGAATTTGTCGTTGACGCCGACCTGAGCAAAAGAAAAAGCACTTACTGACTACGGAAAAAAGGAAGCTGCGAGGCTTCCTTTTTTTTATGCTGATGCAATCAGAAACTGAAGCTCAGCCCGACACTCCCTCCCAGCTCCTGGTCAGCTTTGCTGCCCCTGCTGGTTCCTAGCTCGCCATATACCTGCCATTTGTTATTGGCCGGAACCCAGTTGAGGCCACCGGTCAGCTCGAGGTTGGTGCTGGACAAGTCGTTGTTGAATCCAGTGTCATTGACGCTGACACGGTTGTTGTTAACGAATTCATGACTTACCGCCGCGTGCAGCCTGGGTTGCAGTTTGCCGCCATTGTTCAGCACCACCTCGCGGCCAACTGTCATTCCGACCTTGCCGAGCAATGAGCGGGTCTCGTTGCTGTCTACCTGCAGCCCATTGTCCAGCTGATAATCTTTGCCTTTCACCGTCGCTACACCAAACTGGGCAGAGGGCTCGATGAAATAGCCTCGATTCAAGACTATATGCTTGCCCACTTCGACGGTCCCACTGATCCCGAGATTATCGAAGTCACCCTTTGTTCGAGTGTCATCGCTCAATGTGACTTTGACGTCATTACTGAAACGGTTGATTTTGCCAACGGTATCCACGTAGTACCCGGTCATTTCGTCGTACCACGACAGATACATCCCGCCATAGGTGCTATTGATCGTGCCCGCGCTGCCGCGGGCCAGGTCAAGGCGAGTGGTGCTGTATCCACCAAAAACCCCAATCAACCATTGGCCATCACCCATCGGTAGTGGCGTATCCACCCCCAACGAGACGCCAGTCTGATTTTGTTTGTAACCATCGCCATAGGCATTCTTGACGTTGTACTGATTGGCATGAGTCCGTATCCACAGGCCGGTGGTCGCGTTCTGATTATCTGAGTCCAATGCAGCAATCGATTGCGATCGGGGCTGAGTGCCGGCCATGCGACGGTCGCCGAGGCGGGTATTGAGAGTGGTCATTTCCGAATAGATAACCGTAGGAGCGGTACCGGCAATCGCCAACGCCGTTTGCGTACCTGTGCTCGGCGTTGTCCCATCAGTTCGCAGGAAAATACCTTCGCCTTCTCGCACCAGTTTGTACGCCAAAGCACCACGATCAACCTGACCGTTTCTCAGATCGAACTCAGCATCCCCGCCAGCGATGTTAGCCACTTGAACCGGTGCACCGGTGACAGGTTCGCTGGCGCTTGCACCGACTACCAGCTCGTGCCGGCCACTGGCTGATTCCGTGACATTGAGAAAGTCCGTTTCACCGGTGGACACGTCAGCATCCAAAAAAAACCGGCCGTTGCCTGACAAGTTGGCAACGTCCAGGCGGACGAACTCGGCGGGCGTGCCGAATCTCACGTTCCCGCCCTGCATTTCGAGATTCGATAACGAATTGTTGCCAACCAGGTTCCATTCAGCGCCACGCCCGATGGACATAGCGCTGACGCCAGTAACCGAACCGTGCAGGATCGAGTCGTTATCCAGCATCACGACGCCAGTCCCGGAGCCCTGAATGTCACCGGTGAGTATGCTTCGGGTATCGAGCGAAACAAAATCGACGTTGATCAAATTGCCGTCGAGGCTGGCATTGTTTTGCAAGAAAACCGCGGCGGTCCCGCCGTCAGCAACCGCTACATTGCCGGTCAACTGGCTGTCGTCGATTTGAAAGCGCGCTGCTGCGCCATCAATGACCTCGACGATATTACCGTTGCCGCCGATCAGATTCGAACGGTTAGCTATCTCGATCAATACCGGTTGATCGTCTGGCGTTGCAAAATCGACTTTGATCGCTGCGCCGGTGCGGCCCTGCACGGTTGACCCATCAATCTTCAGTACACTCTGTGCGGTGACATCGCTCGGGTTAAGGACAGTATCCTCGCCAAAGATGATCCCATCCAGTTCTCCGATGACCTCGCTGGCTGCACTGATGTTGACGTTGCCGCCGTAAAGTTCGAGGCCAACACTATCTGCGTCGGTCCCTTCAACCCGGCTGTCCACCAGATTCAAGGTACTGAGGGATGTTATCGCTGCGCCCGAGAAACCTCCTGTCAGCGTACTGCCAGTGACGGTCGCTGTTGAACCAACGGGTACGTTCAGGTCGCGCGTAAGCGACATTGCTCTGCCATCGCTGGACAGCGTACTGCCGGACACCACTGCCGAGCTGTCGGTCAAGCTCAGCGCAGTGTCGAAATTGCTACCGGTCACCCTCGCCCCATCCAGAGTTACGAGGGCGTTTGAGGCTTCAATCTGGGCAGTGTTGGCGGAAATCGCATTCAACGTTCCACCGCCGACCACAATGTTAAGCGCGTCACCACCATTGAGGTTAAGCGTGGCAGTGGCAGGGATAAACCAGGCTTCTGGCGTAGCACCGACGGATACGGTTTCGACTTCACCAGGATTGAGATTCCGGGAAAAGGCCGTCTCGGATATCGCGATCAGTAATGCTGCACAAGAGAGCGTGCCAGTGAGTTTCAAAACTGTCGGTCCCAAGCTATTTTCAAACGTCATATACACTTCTCGTTGAGGTTAATCGGGACGGAAGAAGGACGGTTCAGACGTACATATTCCATCAGACGACCTTTGTAGGCGACGCCGGAGAATACCTGCTAGTCCGGACTTTCTCTGTAGGACTAATCCTCTTAGTAGGTGGGCTTAATCGCCAACTCGCGACATTTCGAGATGTTTCTTACTTCTCCAATTAAATTGCATTGCCTGAAGAGGCTGGCTCTTCCGGCAATGCAATGATCGCGAATGCCATTTATGAAGCAGGCGCAGGATCCCAGCCCGGTTCCGACTCGCAGTACAGGAAGTCACCATTGAGCAAGTAGACGACCATTTCCTGAACTTCTGACGTCGTTACAGTTGGCGTCGAGTACCAGATTTTCACATAGCCCGCATAAAAATCGTTTCGATCAGGAGGGGTAGCAGGAGGACGAGGAAGATTACGAATAAAAGGCACATATGGCACCTCCCAAAGCATCCCGTCCTTTAGCTCCTGCAAAGTGATCGCACGTGTATCACTAAACACGGTATCAGCCGGCGCATCTACTGTATAAGCATCGTCATGCCAACCTTGCCAATTGAATGTGATGTCCATCCCATCGGTGAAATGATCATTGGGCTTGATCAAGAACGTCGCAACATGATCCTCCCCCGCCAAGCTCTCGCAGATAATGTTTGGGTACTCGGTGCCATCGGTCGGTGGACGCTGGAACTCTGGCTTATCAAGAACAATAACTACTGTATTGACATTCACTGTCTCTTTTGCCGAATCCTGGCTATTGTTTCGAGCGGGGTTTTCATATGTCCACCAAGCCTCTTTAGGCCCAATACCACCCGGACCGACAACGCTATATGGCAGATCTATCTGAACGACCGTATTGATATTCGATACATCCATTGCTATTGAATTAACAATGATTTCGCCTTGATCACCGAGATACTTCAGAGTGACCAGATCGCCTGCTTCGGGTTCAGGGAATGTCGTTCCGGCGGTGACAGGCGATACATCGATGTGAGCCTTGGCTGTCTGATCGACATCATGAGGGCCCAGCACGTTATCCGTAACAGGTGCCTGTCCGCGAACGATCAATTTGCGGAATTCTGGATTTACCTCAGGGGGGGGGGTCGTCGGGTCAACCGTGTAAGGCGGATACGTCGAGAAATCTGTTTTTACAGTTATTGTTCCACTGTCGA
>NZ_JASCPT010000164.1:0-9426 GCF_029959775.1 Pseudomonas sp. PS01270
TTGATCGTTCCCACGCTCTGCGGGGGAATGCAGCCCGGGACGCTCCGCGTCCCACAACTGCGGACGCGGAGCGTCCATTGATGCATTCCCACGCAGAGCGTGGGAACGATCATCTGCTGGGCGGCGAAATATGTCTTAAGGTTCTATGCCCAATTCGTGTTTCACCAGCTCAAGCAACTTCCCCGTATCAATCGGCTTGAGCAGAAAATCCACCACGCTCAAGTGCATCGCTTCGATCGCATCTTTCACGTCGGCATCGCCGGAGACGATGATGATCGGCATCGCTGCCCGTACCGATTCACGCACCTGGCGAATCAGCTCCAGGCCATCGACATTGCCCATGCGCAGGTCGGTAATCACCAGACCGATCGAAGGCTTTTCATCGAGCATTTTCAGCGCGGTTTCACCGCTGGCTGCGGTCATGCAGCGAATGCCGTCCAGCGCGAGAATCTCCGACAACAGCTCGCGGGCGTCCTTGTCGTCGTCGACGATCAGAACACGCTGCGGCGGCAGATCAGGTTCGAGCATCACTGCGCTGAGCGCTTCCCGCTCGGCGTCGCTCAAAATATCGTGGTCGGACATGGCGCTCTCTAAATGTTCAAACAATCCCTGGCAAGTCGTCAGACATCACCGGACAGCGCTTCAATGTGCACTTCGTCGGAATTTTTTCCAAGTGCCCAAGGCAAGCTTTTCCGAGCTTTTGCGTAGGTTATTTCCGAAAATCGGCCAATGGTGGCAAAACCTAGACTTACGTCCAATGGGCACCCTGCCCGCCGGGGTCGACCATGGTCGCAACGATCCGACAACAACAATTCGAAAAAGACTGCGGTAATGGTTATGAGCAAAGCGGACGCCTTCACCCAGGCAGGGAAAACCGCGGTGTTGCAGAACATTCAGGGCACCCTGCAATTCCTCCAGCGCTTCCCGCCCTTCAATCAGATGGAACACGCCCACCTCGCCTATCTGGTGGAGCAATGTCAGCTGCGTTTTTTTGCCCAGGGCGAGAGCATCATCAAACCGGCCGACGGCCCGGTGGAACACTTTCATATCGTCAAACAGGGTCGGGTGGTCGGCGAACGCCAGCACATCACCAAGCCCGGCACCGAGACCACCTTCGAAATCACCACCGGCGAATGCTTTCCGCTGGCGGCGCTGCTCGGTGAGCGCGCCACACGCACCGAACATCTGGCGGGCGAAGACACCTTCTGCCTGCAACTGAACAAACTGGCGTTCATCAAACTGTTCGCCCTTTCCAGCGCCTTCCGCGACTTCGCCTTGCGTGGGGTGAGCAGCCTGCTCGATCAGGTCAACCAGCAAGTCCAGCAAAAAGCCGTGGAGACCCTCGGCACCCAATACTCGCTGAACACTCGTCTCGGTGAACTCGCGATGCGCCATCCGGTGACTTGCAGCGCCGAGACGCCGCTGCGTGAAGCGGTGAAGCTGATGCACGAGCAACAGGTCGGCAGCATCGTCGCGGTGGATGAGCACAAGGCGCCGCTGGGGATTTTCACCCTGCGCGATTTGCGCCATGTGGTCGCCGAAGGTGTCGGTGATTTCAGCGACGCCATCGAACAGCACATGACTCGATCACCGTTTTATCTGTCGCCGGATCACAGTGCCTTCGATGCGGCGATCGCCATGACCGAGCGGCACATTGCTCACGTCTGCCTGGTCAAGGATCAACGCTTGTGTGGCGTGGTGTCCGAGCGTGACCTGTTCTCCCTGCAACGGGTCGATCTGGTGCACCTGGCCCGAACCATCCGCAGCGCGCAACGGGTCGAACAACTGGTGACCTTGCGCGGCGAGATCGGCCAACTGGTCGAGCGCATGCTCGCCCACGGCGCGTCGTCGACGCAGATCACTCACATCATCACCCTGCTCAACGATCATACGGTGTGTCGGGTCATTGAACTGACCCTCGCCGAAAAGGGCGACCCGGGCGTGCCGTTCAGTTGGCTGTGTTTCGGCAGCGAGGGTCGACGCGAGCAGACGCTGCACACCGACCAGGACAACGGCATCCTGTTCGATGCTCGCGATGCCGCGCACGCAGCAGAAATACGCGGCAAGCTGCTGCCGATTGCCCAGCAGATCAACCAGAGCCTGGCGCAGTGCGGTTTCACTCTGTGCAAGGGCAACATCATGGCCGGCAATCCCGAGCTGTGTCTGTCGCGGGCCGAATGGGCACGACGCTTCGCGGCGTTCATCCGCGAAGCCACGCCGGAGAACCTGCTGGGCTCGAGCATTTATTTCGACCTGCGCGTGGTCTGGGGCGATGAGCAAGGCTGCGAGCAATTGCGCCGGGGCATCCTCGATCAGGTCGCCGACAACCGTTTGTTCCAGCGCATGCTGGCCGAGAACGCGCTGCGCAATCGCCCTCCCGTTGGGCGCTTCCGTGAATTCGTGCTGGCCCGCAAGAACGGCGAGAAAGCCACGCTGGATCTGAAGATCCAGGGCCTGACGCCGTTCGTGGACGGCGCCCGTCTGCTGGCGCTGGCCAATGGCATTGACGCCAACAACACCCTCGAACGCTTTCGCCAACTGGTCGATAAAGAGGTCATCGAGCCGCTCGACGGCGCGGCGTATGAAGAGGCCTATCACTTCATTCAACAAACGCGGATGCAGCAGCATCAGTTGCAAACCCGGGAAAATCAGCCGTACTCCAACCGCGTGGATCCCGACAGCCTCAATCATCTCGACCGACGTATCCTGCGCGAATCCCTGCGCCAGGCGCAGCGCCTGCAAAGCAGCCTGACCTTGCGGTATCAGCTATGAGCCTGTTCTCCTGGCTACGCCCGGCCAGCCCCGTGGTGTCGGCGGACTTGCAGCAGCGGCTGGCAAAGCTGCCGGCGCTTGCCGAGCTGAGCGAATGCAGCCTGCGCGAGCAGCGCTGGGTGGTGCTGGACCTAGAAACCACCGGCCTGAATATGAGCAAGGATCGGGTCCTGTCGATCGGCGCGGTGGTGATCGAGGACGGCGCGATCGATTTCCGTCAGCAGTTCGAACGCACCTTGCAATGCCGCGAATTGAAGCTCAGCCCCAGCGTGCTGATTCATGGCCTCGGCCCTAGTGCAATTGCCGCAGGCAGCGACCCAGCGGAAGCGTTGCTGGAGTTGCTGGAGTTCATCGGCGACAGCCCGGTGCTGGCGTTTCATGCGCCGTTCGATCAGCACATGCTCGGGCGCGCAGTGAAGGAGCACTTGGGGCACAAGCTGCAACATGTGTTTCTGGATGTGGCGGATATCGCGCCGTTTCTGTGTCCGCAGGCGCAGATCCGCGAGGCGGGGCTGGATGAGTGGATCGAGTGGTTCCGGCTCGAAGTGTTCGAGCGGCATAACGCGAGTGCCGATGCGCTGGCCACGGCGGAGTTGGCATTGATTCTGTTCAGCCGGGCGCGGGCGCAGCAGATTTACAGTCCGTTGCAGTTGCAGCAGCGGTTGAGCCAGTGGAAGCGCAGGCAGCAGGCGCCGTCCTTTTAGAATCATTCAGATCAAAAGCCCCTCACCCCAGCCCTCTCCCGGAGGGAGAGGGAGCCGATCGTGGTGTCTGAAGCCTTATATCAACCTGAAAGACCGAGTCGATTGAGGAATCGCTGAAAATCGTTCAGGTCGGTGTACCTCCAGAATATCCCCCGATCAGTCCCCTCTCCCTCCGGGAGAGGGCTAGGGTGAGGGGCTGCCCTTGATTCATCACCTGACCAGTGGCCAATTGCTAACCATTCCCACCTCTGCCGGAATCGCGAACTATTCTCGTTAGTTAACATTTCCCAATCGGTGATATCCGGTGTCGTCAGTGCCCAACCCCCACAGTGAGCTCGTCGGTGCGATGTATCGCGACCATCGCGGTTGGCTGCTGGCGTGGTTGCGGCGCAATGTGGCGTGTCCGCAGCGTGCCGAAGACCTGAGCCAGGACACGTTCGTGCGCTTGCTCAACCGCGACGAACTGCTGACGCCGCGCGAACCTCGGGCGTTTCTGGTGGCGATCGCCAAAGGCCTGTTGTTCGACTACTTCCGCCGCGCCGCGCTGGAACAGGCCTACCTCACCGAACTGATGCTGATCCCCGAAGACGAACAACCGTCGGTTGAAGAACAGCAAATGATCCTCGACGACCTCAAAGCCATCGACCGTCTGCTCGGCAAGCTGTCGACCAAGGCTCGTGCGGCCTTCCTGTATAACCGCCTCGACGGCCTCAGCCACGGCGAAATCGCCGCCAGACTCGGCGTCTCGGTGCCGCGCGTGCGGCAGTATCTGGCCCAAGGCCTGCGCCAGTGTTACATCGCCCTTTACGGTGAGCCGACATGACCGCGGCCAGTTCGCGGCCCGTGCCGGCGCATGTGCTGGACGCGGCGATTGCCTGGCAATTGACCCTCGATTCGAGCACCGCACTGGAGCGCGAGGAATTCGCCAAGTGGCACGCGGCACATGAAGAACATGCCCGCGCCTGGCGCCAGTTGGGCATGCTCGATCAGCGCTTCAGCGTCGCCAAGGGCCCGGCCCGAAGTGCGTTGCTGCAATCGCGCGAAGGCATCCGTCGTCGCATGCGCAAACTCGGCAGTGGGCTGGCCAGTGTCGTGGTGATCCTCGGGCTCGGGCTGTTTGTCAGTGAGCGCTACCTGCCGCTGGATTACTGGCTCGCCGATCAGCGCACCGCCACCGGTGAACAGCGCACCGTGCGCCTGTCCGACGGCACTCTGCTCAACCTCAATACCCACAGCGCGGTCGACGTACGCTTCGATGACGAACGCCGCTTGATCGTGTTGCAGGAAGGCGAAATTCTCGTCGAGACCGGGCATGGCGACGCGCGGCCGTTTATCGTCGAAACCCGCGAAGGCAGCATGCGCGCGCTGGGCACGCGGTTTCTGGTCAAGCGCGAGGACGATGGCACACGCCTGAGCGTGTTGCAGTCGGCGGTCGCGGCCCATGCCCAGGCCAACCCGCAAGAACTGGTTCTGCGCGAAGGCCAGCAGGTGCTGTTGCGCAGTGACGGGCTGGGCTCGATTGCCGCCCTCGCCCCCGGCGCCGATGCCTGGACGCGCGGCATGCTGGTGGTGGACAACGCACGGCTGGGCGATCTGGTGCACGAGCTGGGGCGCTATCGTCGCGGGCATCTGGGCGTGGCGCCGGAAGTGGCCGATCTGCGCATTACCGGCAGTTTTCCGTTGCATGACACCGACAAGGCACTGAGTGCATTGCTGCCGACCTTGCCGGTGCAGATCGAGCGGCATACGCCGTATTGGGTCACCGTGGCGAAGGCGCAGCCCTCCGCCCCTTGACATGATCGTTCCCACGCTCTGCGTGGGAATGCAGCCCGGGACGCTCTGCGTCCCTGCCGAAGCGGACGCAGAGCGTCCAATGAGGCATTCCCACGCGGAGCATGGGAACGATCAATGTGGGAGCGAGCCTGCTCGCGAAGGCGCCATCAGCCGCACAACCATTTCCTGCCAAAAAGAATTTCCACCCAGCCCTATCACTTTTCCAATCTCGTCCGGCACACAGGCAATTGAGAAATATTTCCATTCAGGAGCCGCCGTATGTCCCGTTCGCCAGACACCTTGTTGCGCCCCAGTCTGCTGGCTTTTGCCATCGCTTTCGGCACGCCGCTGATCAGCAGCCCGTTGCTAGCCGCTGAGCAAGCGTCCAGCGTGCGCGCCTACAACCTGCCGGCGGCGCCGCTGTCGACCACCCTGAACCAGATCGCCAGCCAGGGCGGCCTCGCCCTGTCGCTCAATCCTGCGCTGGCCGCCGGCAAAACCTCGGCGCCGGTCAACGGCCAGTACGACGCCGCCGGCGCCCTGCGCGCGGCTTTGCGCGGCACCGGTCTGCAGCTGGAACAGAGCAGCGCCGGCACTTACACCCTGGTGGCCGTGCCGGAAGGCACGCTGGCCCTGCCGGAAACTTCGGTCATCGGCGTGGAAAACTTCGAAAGCGCCTGGGGCCCGGTCGAAGGCTACACCGCGACCCGCACCGCCGCCGGCACCAAGACCGACACCGCCTTGGTCGAAGCACCGCGTTCGATTTCGGTGGCGACCCGCCAGCAAATGGACGACCGCAGCGTGCACAGCCTCGATGACGCCGTGCGCTACATGCCGGGCATCACCGCCAGCAGCTACGGCAGCGACACCCGCGCCGACTGGCTGCGCGTGCGCGGTTTCGAACCGACCCAGTTCCTCGATGGTCTGCCGCTGCCCAAAGGCGTGTACGCCAACCCGAAACAGGAAACCTGGAACCTCGACCGCCTCGCCCTGCTGCGTGGCCCGGCCTCGTCGGTGTACGGCCAGACCCCGCCGGGCGGTTTGCTCGACATGGTCAGCCGCCGTCCGAGCGCTGAAGCCAGCAGTGAAATCCAGCTGCAATACGGCAGCGATAACCACCGCCAGATCAACTTCGCCAGCACCGGCAAGATCGATGAGGCCGGGCAGTTTCTCTATGGCCTCAGCGGCGTGGTGCGCGACAGCGGCACCCAGGTCGATCACGTCGACAACAAGCGCTACAACATCGCGCCGAGCCTGACCTGGAACATCGATGACGACACCAAACTCACTCTGCTGAGCCAGTTCACCCGCGACGACACCGGCATCACCAGCCAGTTTCTGCCCATTCAGGGCACCAAAATCAAATCGCCGCTCGGTGATATTTCCCATCACAAGAATCTCGGCGATCCGGATTGGGAATACTACGACCGCACCTACTACGCGTTGGGTTATGCCTTCGAACATCGGTTGAACGATGTCTGGCAGTTCAAACAGAACCTGCGCTACACCAAGTCGGACCTGTCGTTCCAGTCGCTGACACCCGGTTCCTACCCGTTCACCACCGTGGATGCAGAGGGCAACGTCGGCCGCACCAGCACCAGCGTCGACGAAGACATCAGCCAGTTTGCCGTGGACAACAACTTCCAGGCCGACTTCGCCACGGGTGAGGTTCGCCACACCTTGCTGCTGGGTCTGGATCACCAGCGCAGCAACACCAACTACACCTCGATCTTTGGCGATGGCCTGCAGACCAACGTCATCAACCCGATCTACGGCCAGCCGATCGTACGTCCAGCACGCTCCACCGCGTTTTACGACTACAACCAGAAGACCTACCAGACCGGCCTCTACGTGCAGGACCAAATGGCCCTCGATCAGTGGCGCCTGACCCTCGGCGGCCGTGAAGACTGGGTGCACACCAGCACTGAATTCTTCAACAAGGGCGATGCGACCAACACCCAGCGTGACAAGAAATTCAGCGGCAACGCGGCGCTCAGCTACGTCTTCGATAACGGCTTCGTGCCGTACCTGTCCTACGCCGAATCCTTCCAGCCGACCACCGGCGCCGATGCCACCTCGACCGGCTCGCTCAAGCCAACCGAAGGCAACCAGTGGGAACTGGGCATCAAATACCAGCCTCCGGGCAGCAAGACCCTGCTGACCGCCGCCGTGTATGACCTGACCCAAAAGAACGTCGCGGTGAACACCTTCGTCAACAACGTCTCGGTGACCAGCCAGACTGGCGAAGTGAAGGTCAAAGGCCTGGAGCTCGAAGCGGTGTCGGATGTGACCGACAACCTCAAAGTCATCGCCGCCTACACCCTGGCCAAGTCCGAAGTGCAGAAAGGCGTCGACAAGGGCAACCGCCTGCAACTGATGCCCAACCAACAAGCCTCGCTGTGGACCGACTACACCTGGAACGCCGGCGTGCTCGACGGTTTCGGTATCGGTGCCGGCGTGCGCTACACCGGCAACACCTACGGCGACAAGGCCAACACCTGGCTGGGCAAGGCCGATGCCTATACCGTGTTCGACGCCAGCGTGCATTATGATCTCGGCCGTCTGGACAACAGCCTCAAAGGTGCGTCGCTGGCGGTGAATGCGACCAACCTGTTCGACAAGGACTACATTTCCACCTGCGACAGCTTCTACTGCTACTACGGCGACCAGCGCAGTGTCGTCGCCAGCGCCACTTACAAGTGGTAAGCCAGTGAGCTGAAACAGGCCCTGTTCCCAGGCCGTCCGTACCGGACGGCTTTGGTGTTTTTGAAGGTCATGCAATGAAAAGTAAAACCATCCGCCGCTGGTCGTTCATCCACACCTGGACCAGCCTGATCTGCACGGTGTTTCTGCTGATGCTGGCGCTGACCGGTCTGCCGCTGATTTTCAGCCACGAGATTGATCACGCGCTGGGCAACGCCCCGGAACTGCGCGAGATGCCGGCCGACACGCCGCAACTCGACCTGCAGCAACTGGTCGATGCCGCACAGAAACATCGCCCGGGCGAAGTCATGCAGTACTTCGGTTATGACGACGAAGAGCCGAACGCGGCGTTCGCGATCATGGCCAGGACGGCCGACACCGAGCCGAACTCTTCGCACACCTTCATGCTCGATGCGCGCACTGGCGAAGCGCTGGAAACCCCTTCGGCCAACGGTGGCTTGATGCTGTTCATCCTGCGCCTGCATGTCGACATGTTTGCCGGGCTGCCGGGCAAGCTGCTGCTGGCGTTCATGGGCCTGTTGTTTGTCGTGGCAATCGTCTCCGGCACGGTGCTGTACCTGCCGTTCATGCGCCGCTTGAAATTTGGCACCGTGCGCCAGGACAAATCAACGCGGCTGCGCTGGCTCGATCTGCACAATTTGATTGGCGTCGTGACCCTGACCTGGTGCCTGGTGGTAGGCGTGACCGGGGTGATCAGCGCCTGCGCCGACCTGCTCATCGCCGCCTGGCGCAACGACGCGTTGACCACGCTGATCGCGCCGTATCGCGATGCGCCGCCGCTGACCCAACTGGCGCCGGCTACGCGGTTGCTCGACATCGCCGAAGAAGTCGCACCGGGGATGAAGCCGGATTTCATCGCCTTCCCCGGCACGCGCTTTTCCAGCGAGCACCATTACTCGGTATTCATGAAGGGCGGCACGCACCTGACTTCGCACCTGCTGACGCCGGTGCTGATCGACGCCACGACACTTCAAGTCACCGCCGTGGCGGAACGGCCGTGGTACATGGACGCCATGGGCATGTCGCAGCCGCTGCATTTTGGTGACTACGGCGGCATGCCGATGAAGATTCTCTGGGCAACCCTGGATGTGCTGACAATCATTGTGTTGGCCAGTGGTGTTTATCTTTGGGTAGTGCGGCGCAGGGCGGCCAAGCCTGTTCTGGAAACGGCGGAGGCCTCGGCATGAAGCCGCGTCAGTCGAGTTTCTGGAAGGTCTTCAGCACACCGATCGTGATCGCCCTGCTCAGTGCGGCGGGGCTGTTTGCGGCGTTGCTGGGGGATGGAATCTGGGATGCGTTGAGCTGGGTCGGGCTTGGCGTGCCGGCGTTTCTGGCGATAAGAGGTTTTCTGCCGCGAAGCTGAGAATCCCTTGTGGGAGCGAGCCTGCTCGCGAAAGCGCCCTCACATTCAACATCAAAGTCGACTGTCACGCCGCCTTCGCGAGCAGGCTCG
>NZ_JASCPT010000165.1:0-9230 GCF_029959775.1 Pseudomonas sp. PS01270
GGCGCAGCGGCTCCGGTTTGCTTCGCTGCACCTCCTTCCGCTGTGTCTGGCTGCGCCAGACGGTCGCTGCGCTCCCACGCCCGGATCAATCCCTCCACTCAGCCTTCCGACGTCGCCGGTGGATCAAAAGCAAGATCAAAAGCACTCGAGCTTGCGCTCATTGTGTAGGAGCTGCCGAAGGCTGCGATCTTTTGCTTTTGCCTTTCTGTGGGAGTGAGCCTGCTCGCGAAGGCGGCCTGACAGCCGACCTGATTCCTGGATGTACACTGTCCCTTGGCGTTTAGAACACGTCGGGCGGCTAGGGTGTTATGGCCGTCGAGCCGACAAGCCACGGCGAAATTGCGCGCGTTGATCGATCATTTGTCCACGCGGCTTTTTCCTGATGGCCATGACCGGTAAAGTTGTAACCGATTCTTGACACTATTCCATGCGCCATGGGGCGGCGATCTGTTGCACAATACGCCCCGGACTGTTTTCCCTCAGGATGTTCAATGTTGATTTCCACTCCCATGCGTGTTGTCGGGCTGGCGCTTTTGTTGACTGCGGTGGCCGGTTGTTCGAAGGACAAGCCGATCTATGAGCATGAGAACTTCGATGACTCCGGCACCTTTTCGCGCAATTACCCGGTAACCGACACCGCCAGTTGCGAAGCGGCCCGGCGCGCGTTGCTCAGTCAGGGCTACATCATTACCAGCAGTGATCCGAAACTGGTCAGCGGGCACAAGAGCTTCCAGCAGACCGGCGAGACCCATCTCGAGATCAGCTTCAACGTGGTCTGCGCCGAAGATGGCAGCGCCGGGCATCATGCGACGGTGTTCGCCAACGCCCTGCAGGACCGTTATGCGTTGAAGAAGACCAACAATTCCGCCAGCCTCGGGGTTGGTGTATTGGGCTCGGTGTCGATGCCGATCGGCTCCTCGGACGACTCGATGGTCAAGGTCGCCAGTGAGACGGTCATTGCGCAGAAGTTCTACGAGCGTTTCTTCACACTGGTGGAGCAGTTCCTGCCCGCCGATGCGAAGAAAGCTGCACACATCGAAGAAAAGCCGAAAACCGATCTTGGTGTGCCAGAACCAAAAGCGGCACCTGCACCTGCGCCTCTGGCGCCGACACCTGCAGCGGAACCGGCCCCCGCGCCGGCTGCAGAACCTGCACCAGCCCCGGCTGAAACCGCACCAGTGAGCTCCGAGCCGGTAGTACCGCCAGCGGAATCGACGCCGATTACGCCTGCCCCAGCGCCCTTGGAAGAGCCCACGCCCGCCAGCGAAACCATCACGCCACCGACCAACCCGGATATCCCGCCACCGTCAGAGCCGATTCCGGCGATGCCTGCGTCGGGCCAATAAGAAGCCAAGCGAAACCCTGTGGGAGCGAGCCTGCTCGCGAAGGCGTGGTGTCAGTCGACAGATGATCAGACTGTCACACCGCTATCGCGAGCAGGCTCACTCCTACATTGTTTCGGGGTTGGCTTAAGATCTGGTTACACACCTGCGACATCAGCGCCGCGATAAATCCCCAACCACCTGCTACGTTTTATTCATGAAGGCAGCGTTTCACTTTTCCTTCATACGGGCACTTTATGCTCGGGGCACAGGTCGATTGATCAGGCCATTTTCATAGCGAGCAGTTGGGGGATTTATACGATGGATGAGTATCAGGAAGAACTGCTCGAATACCAGGCATTTGAACTGGATCAACCAGAGCCGGCTGACGACGCCACGGAGCTCTGAGCTTCAGGCTCCCGAGCGGTAATTTCGTCGGGATTCGCCGGGCGTCTGCCCGCTCCAGCGTTTGAATGCACGCTGGAAGGCTTCAGCTGAGGCGAAGCCCAGCAGGTAGGCGATCTCGCCGAACGCCAGTTCGGTGTCGCGGATGTAGGTCATTGCCAGGTCGCGGCGTGTGTCATTGAGGATCGCGCGAAATTGCGTGCCTTCTTCCGCAAGTTTGCGCCGCAAGGTCCAGGTCGGCAGTTTCAGGCGTGCCGCGACTTCTTCAAGATCCGGCTCACGGCCGCCATTGAGCAACGGGCCGAGCAATTGCGTGATGCGCTCGCGCAGGCTGCGGGTGCGGGTCAGTTGTTCCAGCTCCCGCTCGCACAATTGCAGCAGATGTCGCCAGGTGCTCGGGCAATGTTCGGAGTTGCGCAGGGCGAGACTGCTCAGGTTCAGGCGCAGTTGGTTGCGCTCGGCGCTGAACTGGATCGGGCAGTCGCCGAGCATTGTGTAGGCGTCGCGGTAATCCGGCGCTTCGAATTCGATTTCGATTCTCTCGGCGCGCAACGTTTCGCCGCACAGGCTCGACAACTGATGCAGCCAGCCGGCGAGGATCGAGTCGACCACGAAGCGGTTATAGGCGTTGTACGGGCTGATCGAGTAGAAGCGCAGCCACGCACCGTTGGCGTCTTCGTGGAAACTGGACTGCCCGCGATAGTTGGAACCGTATAGCGGCTCGAAGCGCGTCAGGCAGCGGGCCGCTTCACGCACGGTGGGCGCTTGCGCCGCAGTGATGCCGGCCAGCCCAGCCTGATTCAAGCGGATCATTCGGCCCATGCGCAGGCCCAGGGCCGGGTCGCCGGTGAGTTGAATCGCCGCATGGCCCAGGCGCATGTATCGGGGGATCGACAAGCGCGCCCCGGCCTCGGCCAGTCGCGCGGCATCAAGGCCATATTGTTCAAGCAGAGGCAGCGGATCGACGTCGTGGCTGCGCACGGCGTCGGCCAGACTATGGACGAAGCCCACCGACAGATCCCCGAGGCGCATCGGCTGCGGCTTCATGGTTTACAGCCAGACGTTCAGCAAGCGCGCACCACGGGCCTCGCCATCGGCGAACTGCTGGCCGTTGCTGCTGAGGAAGCTTGTGCCGGTACTCGACTTGTCCCAGAACTGCCCGCGCATGAACACACTGACGCCGGCAATCGCGTGGCTGCTTGGCGGTTGCGCGGTGAGGGTCAGTCGGTGCCAGGCCTGACCTTCACTGAGGTCGCCGGGCTTGAGGCTGACCGAGCCCGGCGTGCTCGAACCCTTGTAGCCACGCCATGGCTTGTCCCAGGCGCCTTGGCCGATAACCTGCGCCGGCACCGCCACCAGTTGCGCGCCTTGTTCATCGAGGGTGCGGTAGTTGGCGGGGTACCAGCTGTCACTGCCGATAAGGATGCCCAAGCGTCCGGCCGGTGTGTCGACGACCTGTATGGCGTGTTTGTCTTCGGCCTGAATCACACCTTGCTGATCAAAGATCGGATGCATCTGCCGTTGCGGCTGGCCCAACGGTACGCCGTCGCGACCAAACACCACGCTGCTGTTGAACAGGGCGCCGCTGCCGGGCTTGAGCCGGCCGTCGCGGATGCTTGGCTCCGGCAGCACGATGGAGCCGGCCACCAGGGTGACCTGGAACTCCTTGGCCAGACCGCCGAACAGCGCCTGGTAATCCTTGGCCATGGACTTCGCTTTCATCCGCAGATAAGCATCGTTCAGCCGTTGCTCGCCCTTGGCCCGCAGCCACGCTCGGGCAAACAACAGCGGATTGCTCGCCGCCAGCCAGTTCATTGCCTCCGCCAGGGTCGGCGCCTGATACAACTCGTCTTTCTCGCCGCTGATCATCAGCCAGGTGCCGACGTGCTCGGGCAATACCACCACGGTTTTTTCGTTGAGCAAGCCTTGATCGCGGGCCTGCTGAAGGTACGCCGCAAGCTTGCGGTGCAGGCGTGCGGAGCTTTGGTAATCGGTGGGGAACAGTTCGGGCTGAATGCCGAGCAGATTGCCACGGTCGCCGGGCGTGCCCTGATTGACGGCGAGCTTGATGCGCAGGTCCGACAGGTAATGTCCCGCCGGCCGGTCTGCCGCCCACATGGCGTAGGTGGTCAGGGCGGCAACGAGGGCCATGGAGAAAAACAGATACAGAAGTTTGCGCATGAAAACCAACAACAGCCGGGTACAGGATGTGCCGACTAGGGTAGGGCCCATGGCTCGGGTTGCCAAGGGGCGCTGCGCATTTGGATCAATAACTTGTCAGTTACGGTCATTGAGTGACAGCGGTGCGACTCTTAGTCTGTCGAACATGACTGACGGGGGACGCAGAGCTCCCGCAACTTTTTCCGTGATCGCTCGTTGTGGAGTTACCGATGACCGCCGCTCATTACCCGCATTTGCTGGCCCCGCTGGACCTGGGATTCACCACGCTGCGCAACCGCACCCTTATGGGCTCGATGCACACCGGTCTGGAAGAAAAGCCGGGTGGCTTCGAGCGCATGGCGGCGTATTTCGCCGAACGTGCCCGTGGCGGTGTCGGCCTGATGGTCACCGGCGGCATCGGCCCGAATGACGAGGGAGGTGTGTACTCCGGCGCGGCCAAGCTCACAACTGAGGAAGAGGCGCTCAAGCACCGCATCGTCACCCGCGCGGTGCACGAGGCGGGCGGCAAGATCTGCATGCAGATTCTCCACGCAGGCCGCTATGCCTACAGCCCGAAACAGGTAGCACCGAGCGCGATTCAAGCGCCGATCAACCCGTTCAAGCCCAAAGAGCTGGACGAAGAGGGCATCGAAAAGCAGATCAGCGATTTCGTCACCTGCTCGGTATTGGCGCAAACCGCCGAATACGACGGCGTCGAAATCATGGGTTCGGAAGGTTACTTCATTAACCAGTTCCTCGCCGCGCACACCAACCACCGCACCGACCGCTGGGGTGGCAGCTACGAAAACCGCATGCGCCTGCCGGTAGAAATTGTCCGTCGTGTGCGCGAAGCGGTCGGGCCGAATTTCATCATCATCTTCCGCCTGTCGATGCTCGATCTGGTCGAAGGTGGCAGCACCTGGGATGAAATCGTCATGCTGGCCAAAGCCATCGAACAGGCCGGCGCGACGATCATCAACACCGGTATCGGCTGGCACGAAGCGCGGATTCCGACCATCGCCACCAAGGTTCCGCGTGCAGCGTTCAGCAAGGTCACGGCCAAGTTGCGCGGCTCTGTGAGTATTCCGCTGATCACCACCAACCGCATCAATACCCCGGAAATTGCCGAGCAGATTCTTGCTGAAGGCGATGCCGACATGGTTTCCATGGCCCGCCCATTCCTCGCCGATCCGGACTTCGTCAACAAGGCCGCCGCAGGCCGTGCCGACGAAATCAACACCTGCATCGGCTGCAACCAGGCGTGCCTCGACCACACCTTTGGCGGCAAGCTCACCAGTTGCCTGGTCAACCCGCGTGCCTGCCACGAAACCGAACTCAATTACCTGCCGGTGCAGCAGATCAAGAAAATCGCCGTGGTCGGTGCCGGCCCTGCCGGTCTGTCCGCCGCCACCGTGGCCGCCGAGCGCGGTCATCAGGTGACGCTGTTCGATTCGGCCAGCGAGATCGGTGGCCAGTTCAACATCGCCAAGCGCGTACCGGGCAAGGAAGAGTTTTTCGAAACCCTGCGCTACTTCAACCGCAAGCTGCAAACGACGAATGTCGAGGTGTGCCTGAACACCCGCGTTGACGTGGCCAAGTTGGTTGACGGCGGTTACGACGAAATCATCCTCGCCACCGGTATCGCCCCGCGCGTGCCGGCGATTCCGGGCGTCGAGAATGCCAAGGTCCTGAGTTATCTGGATGTGATCCTCGAGCGCAAACCGGTCGGCAAGCGTGTCGCGGTAATCGGTGCTGGCGGGATCGGTTTCGATGTCTCGGAATTTCTCGTTCATCAAGGCGTGGCCACCAGTCTGGATCGCGCGGCGTTCTGGAAAGAGTGGGGCATTGACACGCAACTGGAGGCCCGTGGTGGTGTGGCGGGCATCAAAGCGGCACCGCATGCGCCGGCCCGTGAGGTGTTCCTGTTGCAGCGCAAGAAGACCAAGGTCGGCGACGGTCTGGGCAAAACCACCGGCTGGATTCATCGCACCGGTCTGAAGAACAAGCAGGTGCAGATGCTCAACAGCGTCGAATACCTGGGCATCGATGACCAAGGCTTGCACATTCGCATCGGCGAAAGCGGTGAGCCGCAACTGCTGGCGGTGGACAACATCGTGATCTGTGCGGGGCAGGATCCGTTGCGTGAGTTGCACGATGGTCTGGTTGAAGCCGGGCAGAACGTGCACTTGATCGGCGGCGCGGATGTCGCGGCGGAGCTGGACGCCAAGCGCGCGATCAATCAGGGTTCGCGGCTGGCGGCTGAGTTGTAAACACAACGCATCACCTGTGGGAGCGAGCCTGCTCGCGAAAGCGGAGCGTCAGCTACGAAGATTTCGCCTGACACGACGCCTTCGCGAGCAGGTTCGCTTGCAAACAGCAGGTTTTTTTGCGACTGCTGTTAAGATGCCGGCTCTGCAAACAGAGCCGGCATTTATGCTTTTGCCTCCCCCCAACTGGCTAGCCCAAGCCCCCCTCGAACCGCTCCGTCTAGGCTGGCTGGCAGACGCCGGCATCGAGGTCGCGATCCTGCGCCTGGACCGCATCGACCCGCTGATCAGCGGCAACAAGTGGTTCAAACTCGTTGAACATCTTAAAGCCGCCGAGCGTGCCGGCGCCGAGGGCATCATCAGCCTTGGCGGTGCGCATTCCAATCACCTGCACGCGCTGGCGGCGGCGGGCAAGCGGCTGGGATTCAAAACCGTGGGGCTGCTGCGCGGGCACCCGCAGGACACGCCGACAGTGCGGGATCTGCAAACGTTCGGCATGCAGTTGCATTGGCTCGGTTACGCCGGCTACCGCGCGCGGCACGAAGCGGGATTCTGGGTGCCATGGAAAGCGCAATTTCCTACGCTGCATGCGGTGCCCGAGGGCGGTGGTGGACTGGCCGGCGCCTTGGGTTGCGCAGCGATCTGGCAGCAGGCCGAAGAGCAATTGGCCAAGCTGGGCTGGAATGATTTCGACGCCTGGTGGCTGGCCTGTGGCACCGGCACGACATTGGCCGGACTGGCGCTCGCGGAGCAAGGCAGGCGCGTGGTGTACGGTGCTCTGGCAGTGCCGGATGATCACGGCGTAGCGCCGAACATCGAGTCGATCCTCGCGCACGCCACCGAGCCTGCGGCGGACTATCAACTGATCGATGCCAGCCGTGGTGGTTTCGCCAAAGTTGACCAGGCGTTGCTGACCTTCATCGATCAGACCGAGCAAACCAGCGGCATCCCTTTGGAACCGCTGTACACCGGCAAGGCCTTGCTGGCGCTCAAGCAGCATGTCGAGTCAGGCGAATTCGCGGTCGGCACGCGTCTGGTCTTTGCCCACACGGGTGGCCTGCAGGGACGGCGCGGATTTGCAGCGATGTAGCCGATGGTCGCGATCAATACATGCCAACCTGCGGCGTGATGATATTTGCAACAATCGAAGTGCAAGTTTTACGGTTTATGACTTCTGTTTGTTGAAAGTTATTGTTGTACGTTGGTCTGCGCAGCGTAACTCTATGTTGTTTATATCTTGTGGTTTCTTTTGGTTTGAATAGTTTGTTGTGCGTGATTATTGTCGGCTCGGCTCTTTAGTTTGTTATTAAAGATCAAAACTATATTTATCAATTTGAGTGTGAATATGAAAAGTCCGATCTCGAAGCCTCGCCCTACTACCACGACGTCAAAGCCGGTAACACCAACAAAGCCAGTTGCGCCAACCAAACCAGTTGTCCCAACCAGACCAGTTGCGCCAACCAAGCCAGTAATTCCAACCAAACCAGTGGCGCCGACCAAACCAGTGGCGCCGACCAAGCCGGTAGCGCCGACCAAGCCGGTAGCGCCGACCAAGCCAGTGGCGCCGACCAAGCCAGTTGCGCCAACCAAGCCAGTGGCGCCGACCAAGCCGGTAGCGCCAACCAAGCCAGTGGCGCCGACCAAGCCAGTGGCGCCAACCAAGCCAGTAGCGCCAACCAAACCAGTGGCCCCGGTTGACACCAAGCGTCCGCCAATGCCATGGCCGACCCTTAACATCAACATCGATCCTGTGGCCTTGATAACGCTGATTCAAACAATTGGTGCGAAAGTCAATGTCGATGGCTCCACCACACTGCCTGACGGCAGCGTAGTCGCTGTAGATAAAACTTCGATCAAGCGTCCCGACGGCATCATTCAATATGAAGACGGCCGGGTAGAGTATCCGGACGGGCGAATCGTCTGGCCGGATAATACCGTTGAATATCCGGATGGCCGTATTGTCTGGGAAGATGGAACTGAACAATTGCCGGACGGAAGTGTTAAACATCCCGATGGTCTTGCATACGATGCGCAAGGTAACCTTATTTCCGAATAAGTCATATCCAAGCGATGTCTTTACTCAAGACAGTGCAAAAAAAAACACCGCTGATTGCAATAAGCGGTGTTTTAGTTTTCCAGCCTCAAGCGTTTTGCGGCATCTCCCCGTTGGCCAGACGCTTGTTGATGTCGGCGATCACTTCCGGCAGATCACTGATGGTGTCGATCATGTAATGCGGCCGCGAATCTGCGAAAAGCGCGTGGATGCGCTTGCGCTCACTGGCGAGTTCATCGCTGCCCAACGCGCGGAAACCTTCATAGTCCAGACCCAGCGCGTTGCCCGAGCAAATCAGCGCAACCGTCCACATGCCGGCCCGGCGACCTTCGAGAATGCCCGGCACGGTGTCGTCGATCTTCACGCACGCTGCAACATCGTCGATGCCCAGAGCGATCACGTTGGCCAACGCTTGCGCCGGCCATGGACGACCGTTTGGCACTTCGTCGGTGGCGACCACGTGGTCGGCGACGTAGCCGTTGCTGGCGGCGAGTTCGACGACTTTGTCCATGACCGCTTTCGGGTAGCCGGAGCAGGAACCGATCTTGATGCCTTGCGCGCGCAGTTGGGCGATGGCGTCCAGCGCGCCGGGAATCAGGGCCGAGTGCTCGGCGATTTTCTCGATCTGCAACGGCATGAAACGGTTGTAGATAGCGGTAACATCATCGTCGGTCGGCGTGCGACCGAATACCTTGCGATAACGCTCGGCCACTTGCGGCTGATTGCAGAGGGTGCGGATGTGGTCCCACTTGCCCATGCCCATCGGCCCACGGGCCTCTTCAATCGACACCTGGACATCGAATTCGGCGAAGGCTTCGACGAAGATCTGCGTCGGCGCGAACGAGCCGAAATCCACCACGGTACCGGCCCAGTCGAGGATCGCGGCTTGCAGCTTGCTTGGATTGGTGTAGTTCATGGCATCAATTCCTGAGTTGTAATGCAGTTCAAATGTGGGAGCGAGCCTGCTCGCGAAAGCGGTCTGACATCAGCCTATGTGTCGCCTGGGACGACGCTTTCGCGAGC
>NZ_JASCPT010000166.1:0-9169 GCF_029959775.1 Pseudomonas sp. PS01270
AGTAGACATCGTGTCGCTCGAATCGACTTGAACTTGCAGATCGTGACGGCAGGTAAGAAGATCTAAAACCGTCCACCATGTCTCCGAACATGTGTCCACCATGTCCCCGGTACATACAGGGAGAGGGCTAGGGTGAGGGGCTCTTGATTTGCAGCGAAAACTTCAGCCCAGCAACTCACTCATGGCAATGATCTGCTCCGCCACCTGAATCAGCTTCTGCTGGCGGCTCATCGCCTGGCGGCGCATCAGCGTATAGGCCTCTTCCTCGTTGCAGTCCTTCATCTTCATCAGCAAACCCTTGGCCAGTTCAATGCGCTTGCGCTCGGCCAGTTGCTGGTCACGGGCCTGCAATTGCGCGCGCAGGGCCTGGTCACTCTCGAAGCGCGCCATCGCCACGTCGAGAATCGGTTGTAACCGTTGTGCGTGAATGCCTTCGACGATGTAGGCACTGACCCCGGACTTGATCGCCTGACGCATCACCCCCGGGTCATGTTCGTCGGTAAACATCACGATCGGCCGGGGCTGGTCGCGGCTGACCAGCACCACTTGCTCCATGACATCGCGGCTCGGTGACTCGGTATCGATCAGAATCACGTCCGGGCGCACCGTTTCGACGCGCGCCGGCAGGTCGATGGTCAGGCCGGACTCGTCGATCACCTCGAAGCCGGCCTCGGTCAGCGCCGCTTTCAGGCGTCCGACTTTTTTCGCGGTGTCGTTGATCAGCAGAATGCGCAACATGTTCGCGGTCTCCTGTCAGCGCTGGGCGAGAAGCGGGGCGGCGTCGCTCAGGGCATGCAGCGTGAAACTGCGCGCATAGCCCGCTGGATCGCTGCCGTCCCAGACCTTGCCATCGAGCAACTGGCTGCTGCGCAGGTCTGCGCAGGAAGACACGACGCCAACAGCGCTCGCTGCCTCGCGGTACAAATCCAGGCGCTGAACCTGGCGGGCGACGGCCAGATAATCGGGATCCTCGCGCAACAGACCCCAGCGACGAAACTGGGTCATGAACCACATGCCGTCGGAGAGGTACGGCAGATTGACCTCGCCCTCGCCATGAAAACGCAGCGCATGCGGATCCTGCCAGCGATTGCCGAGGCCGTCGGCGTAATCCCCCATGAAACGCGGCTCGATGCACGCGGCGGGGGTGTCGAGGTATTCGGTGGCGCTGAGCAATTGCGCGGTGCTGCGGCGGTTTTCCGGGCTTTCTTCGATGAAGCGGCTGGCCTCAAGAATGGCCATGACCAGCGCCCGCGCGGTGTTGGGGTATTGCTCGACAAATTCGCGAGTGCAGCCGAGGACTTTTTCCGGGTGGTCGGGCCAGATGCTCTGGCTGGTCGCCAGGGTGAAACCGAGATTCTGCTGCACGGCGCTGGCCGCCCACGGTTCGCCGACGCAAAAGCCGTCGATGCGCCCGGCTTGCAGGTGCGCAACCATTTGCGGCGGCGGCACTACCACGCTGTCGACGTCCTGCAACGGATGAATGCCCTGGCTCGCCAGCCAGTAATAAAGCCACATCGCATGGGTGCCGGTGGGGAAGGTCTGGGCGAAGGTCAGTTTTGCGCGGCTTTGGTGCACATGCCGATCGAGCGCTTCAGGACTGTTCACGCCAGCCTGTTGCAAACCATGGGACAGGTTCAGGCTCTGGCCATTCTGGTTCAGGCCCATCAGCACTGCCATGTCGGTGGGGGCGACGCCGCCGATGCCCAGGTGCACCGCATAAATCAGCCCGTACAGGCTGTGCGCGGCATCCAGTTCGCCGCTGACCAGTTTGTCGCGCAGGTTGGCCCATGACGCCTGACGCTTGAGGTTCAGGGTCAGGCCGTAGGGCTGGGCGAAGCCCTGGGTGGCGGCGACCACCACCGAGGCGCAGTCGCTCAGCGCCATGAAGCCGAGATTGATCGCGCTCTTTTCCGGCGCATCGCTGCCATTGACCCAGGCCAGAGGCCCCAAGGACGTTTCGTTCATACGCTACCTCAAAAAAAACGTCGTCCCGGATTCTGCGCAGGCAAAACCCGGGGACGACGCCATTGTCCTGGCCTGCGCGCCGTCATTGGTCGGCAGACTGATGAGCGGGGTGGTGCAAGGCATATGCCAGTCGCCTGATTCGCGCAGGCGCCTCGCGCCGGGGGACGATGCCCGGCTATAATCGCCGCCTCTTTTCGCCGCCCGAGTCATTGCCGCCCATGTACACCCTGGCCCGTCAGCTGTTGTTCAAACTTTCCCCGGAAACCTCCCACGATCTGTCGCTGGATCTGATCGGCGCGGGTGGACGTTTGGGCCTCAACGGCTTGCTGTGCAAGGCACCGGCGAAAATGCCGGTGACCGTCATGGGGCTGGAGTTCCCGAACCCGGTCGGGCTGGCGGCAGGTCTGGACAAGAACGGCGCGGCCATCGATGGCTTTGCGCAACTGGGTTTCGGTTTTGTCGAAATCGGCACCGTGACCCCGCGTCCGCAGCCGGGTAACCCGAAACCACGAATCTTCCGCCTGCCGGAAGCCGAGGCGATCATCAACCGCATGGGCTTCAACAACCTCGGTGTCGATAACCTGCTGGCGCGGGTCGCTGCGGCGAAATACCAGGGCGTGCTGGGCATCAATATCGGCAAGAACTTCGACACCCCGGTCGAGCGTGCGGTCGACGATTACCTGATCTGCCTGGACAAGGTTTACGCCCACGCCAGCTACGTCACCGTCAACGTCAGCTCGCCAAACACCCCGGGCCTGCGCAGCCTGCAGTTCGGTGACTCGCTCAAGCAATTGCTCGCTGATCTGGCCACCCGTCGCGCCGAACTGGCCCTGCGTCACGGCAAGCATGTGCCGCTGGCGATCAAGATCGCGCCGGACATGACCGACGAAGAGACTGCGCAGGTTGCCCAGGCATTGATCGAAACCGGCATGGACGCGGTCATCGCCACCAATACGACTTTGAGCCGTGTCGGCGTCGAAGGCATGGAACATGGCGACGAGGCGGGTGGTCTGTCGGGTGCGCCGGTGCGTGAGAAGAGCACCCATACCGTGAAAGTACTGGCGGGCGAGTTGGCCGGGCGTTTGCCGATCATTGCCGCTGGCGGCATTACCGAAGGCAAGCACGCGGCAGAGAAAATCACGGCCGGTGCAAGCCTGGTGCAGATCTATTCGGGCTTCATCTACAAAGGCCCGGCGCTGATTCGTGAATCGGTGGATGCGATCGCTGCGTTGCGCTGAGGATTGCGGAGGCCTTGTGGGAGCCTTTGTGGCGAGGGGATTTATCCCCGCTGGGCTGCCCAGCAGCCCCAAACCTTGCACATTGATATGCCTAGTAAATTGAAATTCCGACTTCGCGACTGCTGCGCAGCCGAGCGGGGATAAATCCCCTCGCCACGTGGCTCCCGGTTAACCCTCTTTACAGGCATTAAAAAGGGCTCCTCGAAGGAGCCCCTGGGCCGTAGCCCGCCGTCCGGGAAGGACGTGCGTGGTTAATTCATTGCAAATTCAGATTGTCGTGTCGGAATAAATGCCCTGTGTCAGCCGACGGCGTGAAGTTCGTTGAGTCTGTGGATTCCCGCAGTGCCGGTCATACCGTCCCAGTTGTCGCCGCGTCCTTCTCGCCAGCCGTTGATCCAGGCTTGACGTACCGACGGTAGAGTAAATGGGCAAAGCTCACGGGATTTGCCACCAACGCCATATTGATATCCGCGCAAAAATGCTCTTTCCAACGGATCACGCTTAAGTCTTCTCATAGGGTGTTTCCCTCACTTGTTGACTGTAGTGTCGCGTTGACCTCAATTGAGGTCTGGCAGAAAAAACCTGCCATCGTGCGGCTCGCTGCCGGCGTGGCGAGCCAAGGTGTTGACGCCGTTGCGACGTCAACCTGTGCTCAGTTCTAACCAATGAGTCACACCGAGGGAATGATCGTTTTGTCATAAGCACGTAACGTAAAGGATGCTATGGCGATAAGTAACCGCGTATTTATTCAACGTTCAATGCGCAAACCCCGGTATGATCGGCGCCCCGCTGACTCAGGGGGTTAATCCTTTAGTGAGAATGACCCACGTTTGCGCTTGGGTAATATTCGACGAAGGGTCGCTTTCAGTCTTTTTGTTGCACCAACTTTTTTATCTGTCCCGGCATCTAAGCTCTTTTAACCCGAGCAGCGGGGATGGAACGGCACACCTTCGTGCCACGCGGGCGCTCTTTCAGAAAAGCGCCTGATTGAAAACCGGGTCGGCAATGCGTTGCCGGCCCACTAGCCAAAGGCTCTGGAATTACCATGTCCGATCGTTTCGAACTCTTCCTCACTTGCCCCAAAGGCCTCGAAGGCCTGCTCATCGAGGAAGCCGTCGGGCTTGGCCTTGAAGAAGCGCGCGAGCACACCTCCGCCGTGCGTGGCATGGCGACCATGGAAACCGCCTATCGTCTGTGCCTCTGGTCGCGTCTGGCCAACCGTGTGTTGCTGGTGCTCAAGCGTTTCCCGATGAAGGACGCCGAAGACCTCTACCACGGCGTGCTCGACATCGACTGGCAGGATCACATGCTCAGCGACGGCACCCTGGCCGTCGAGTTCAGCGGCCACGGCTCGGGCATCGACAACACCCACTTCGGCGCGCTGAAAGTCAAAGACGCCATCGTCGACAAACTGCGCACGCCGCAGGGCGATCGTCCATCCATCGACAAACTCAACCCGGACCTGCGCATTCACCTGCGTCTGGATCGCGGCGAAGCGATTCTGTCCCTCGACCTCTCCGGCCACAGCCTGCACCAGCGTGGCTATCGCTTGCAGCAGGGCGCGGCGCCGCTGAAGGAAAACCTCGCGGCGGCAATCCTCATCCGTTCCGGCTGGCCGCGTATTGCTGCCGAAGGCGGCGCACTGGCTGACCCGATGTGCGGTGTCGGTACGTTCCTCGTCGAAGCCGGGATGATCGCCGCCGACATGGCGCCGAACCTGCGTCGCGAGCAGTGGGGCTTTACCGCGTGGCTCGGTCACGTGCCGGCACTGTGGAAAAAACTCCACGAAGAAGCGGTCGAGCGTGCCGCCGCCGGTCTGGCCAAACCGCCGCTGTGGATTCGCGGTTACGAAGCCGATCCACGACTGATTCAGCCAGGCCGCAACAACGTTGAACGTGCCGGCCTCAGCGAGTGGATCAAGATCTATCAGGGCGAAGTGGCGACCTTCGAGCCGCGCCCGGACCAGAACCAGAAAGGTCTGGTGATCTGCAACCCGCCGTACGGCGAGCGTCTCGGTGACGAAGCCAGCCTGCTGTATCTCTATCAGAACCTCGGCGAGCGTCTGCGTCAGGCCTGCCTGAACTGGGAAGCGGCGGTGTTCACCGGCGCCCCGGATCTGGGCAAGCGCATGGGCATTCGCAGCCATAAACAGTATTCGTTCTGGAACGGCGCGCTGCCGTGCAAGCTGCTGCTGATCAAGGTTCTGCCCGATCAGTTCGTCACTGGCGAACGCCGCACTCCGGAACAGCGTCAGGTCGAGCGCGAGCAAGCGGCTTACGATCAGACCCCGGACGAGCCGCAAGAGCGCAAGTTCAACAAGAACGGCAACCCGATCAAGCCGACGCCAGCCCCGGCGCCAGTGATCGAACAGCCGCGCTTGAGCGAAGGCGGGCAGATGTTTGCCAATCGCTTGCAGAAAAATCTCAAGGCGATGGGCAAGTGGGTCAAGCGCGAAGGCATCGATTGCTACCGCGTCTATGATGCCGACATGCCGGAATACGCGATGGCCATCGACCTGTACCACGACTGGGTGCACGTTCAGGAATACGCCGCGCCGAAATCCATCGACCCGGAAAAAGCCTCGGCGCGCATGTTCGATGCGCTGGCGGCCATTCCGCAGGCGTTGAACGTCGACAAGAACCGCGTGGTGGTCAAGCGCCGCGAGCGCCAGAGCGGCACCAAGCAGTACGAGCGTCAGGCGGCCCAGGGCAAGTTCGTCGAGGTCAATGAAGGTGGCGTGAAGTTGCTGGTCAACCTCACCGACTACCTCGACACCGGTCTGTTCCTCGATCACCGGCCGATGCGCATGCGCATTCAGAAAGAGGCGGCCGGCAAGCGCTTCCTCAATCTGTTCTGCTACACCGCGACCGCCAGCGTGCACGCGGCCAAGGGCGGCGCGCGCAGCACCACCAGCGTCGACCTGTCGAAAACCTATCTGGACTGGGCGCGGCGCAACTTGTCGTTGAACGGTTTCTCGGACAAGAACCGTCTGGAGCAGGGCGATGTGATGGCGTGGCTGGAAAGCAGCCGCGACGAGTACGACCTGATCTTCATCGACCCGCCGACGTTCTCCAACTCCAAGCGCATGGAAGGCATCTTCGATGTGCAGCGCGATCAGGTGCAGTTGATCGACTTGGCGATGGCGCGGCTGGCACCGGGTGGCGTGCTGTATTTCTCCAACAACTTCCGCAAGTTCCAGTTGGAGGAAAACCTCGCCGAGCGTTATGCGGTCGAGGAAATCAGTGCGCAGACCATTGATCCGGATTTCGCCCGCAATACCAAGATCCACCGCGCCTGGAAAATCACGGCTCGTTGACGCTTTCACTGGTTGGATCCACAGAGCGTTGATTTTTAACGGCTCGGTGGATCCAGCGGTGCTGGCTAAATTAGTGGCTAATAGCTATAACTCACACACCGCCAATGGGGTTTTCCCGCAAATCTGGCGGAGTGAGTCGTGCTTATGCCGTTGCACCCCGTGCGCCCGAAAATCCTCGGTTTCATCAGTGAAGACGTCTCAGCCTGGCTGGTCGCTTTGCTGGTGTTGCTTGCCGGCGGGATTCTCACCGGGCTGCTCGCATGGGGCACCTTCAACCAGTTTCAGCAACAATCTCGTCAGCGTTTCCAACTGCTGGCCAACGAACGCTACAGCCGCATCGCCGAACGTTTTCAGGACCAAGAGCAACGTCTCGATGGCCTGCGGCGGTTCTTCGCCAACTCCGAATCGGTGTCCCGCGCTGAATTCGATGGTTACTCTCGTCCCTTATTGCTGCGCACCCAAGCCTATACCTACGCGCCGCGAGTCAGCGGTGCCGAACGGGCCGCGTTCGAACAGCAGGTGCGTGACGAAGGCCTGAGCAATTTCACCATTCGCGAACTCGACGCCAACGGCGAGCTGCAACTGGCGGCGCCGCGCAACGAATACGTGCCGGTGCTCTACACGCAAACCCAAAGCCGACTGGCGCCACCGCTGGGCTACGACTTGCTCGCCCAACCCATGCGCCGCGAAACCCTGCAACGCGCCGACCAGCTCGGCAGCATGGCGGTGTCGCAACCGATGCATCTGGTCGGGATCGAGCCGTCGTACGCGCGTGGGGTGTTGCTGCTGGCGCCGGTCAGTCGCGCTGGAGAGTCGCAGCCGTTCGGCTATGTGATGGCAGTGATCAGCATGCGCCAGTTGCTCGCCGACGGATTGCCCGATGCCCTGCACGATTATCTGTCGGTGCGCATTCTCGACCTGTCGACCCAGGATCAGCACGAAGCGCTGTTCGAATCGAGCAACGAGGCGGTGCCCGGCGATTTGGCAGCGACGCGCTTGCTGCGTATGGCCGATCACGACTATCAGGTCGATATCCTGCCGAGCGAAGCGTTCATGCAGGCCAACCATTCGTCGGTGGGCAGCGTGATCATTCTTGGTGGCTTGCTCAGCGCATTGCTCAGCGCCTTGCTTTATGTGCTGGTCAGCCAGCGCCAGCGCGCGGTGCGTCTGGTCGAGGTGCGCACCCAAGAATTGCACGAGCGCGAGCAGGAACTGCGCGGTACCCACGGTCAGTTGCGCGGCGTGCTGAATGCCGCCACTCAGGTCGCGATCATTGCCACCGATCTGCGCGGGGTGATCAACACTTTCAATCCCGGTGCCGAGCAAATGCTCGGCTACAGCAGCGCCGAAGTCGTTGGGCGCATGACCCTGGAGAACCTGCATTTGCCACGGGAACTGGCGGCGCGTTCGGCCGAGTTGAGTGCGCGCTACGGCAAAAACATTCCGACTTGCCACGCGATGCTGGTCGAGGGCGGCGAAGTCGGCGGCCATGAAGCGCGCGAGTGGACCCTGGTGCGCAGCGACGGCAGTCACCTGCCGGTGAACATGCTCGCCACCCCGGTGCTTGACGAGCAAGGCCTGTGGGTCGGTCATCTGGCGATCTGCATCGACATCACCGAACGCAAGCGAGTGCACGAGGTGCTGGCAGCACGCGACACATTGCTGAAGAAGCTCAGCGCCCATGTTCCCGGTGGCATCTACCAATTCAAGATGGAATTCGACGGACGCTTCAGCGTGATCTACGCCAGCGATGGCATCCGCGAAATCTACGAGCTGGAGCCGGATGTGCTGCTGCTCGACTCCGAGGCGATCTTCAGTCGTATCCACCCGCAGGATGCGATTCGCGTGCGCAGCTCGATCCGCGAATCGGCGGAAAACCTCAGCCCCTGGCGCGAGGAGTACCGCGTGCAACTGCCCGAGCGCGGTCTGCGCTGGGTGCGCGGCGAGGCGACACCGGAAGAGCTGCCGGGCGGCGGAGTGCTGTGGCACGGTTATATCTCGGATATCTCCGATCTCAAGCGCGTGGAAGAAGAATTGCGCGCGTTGTCGATCACCGATTCGCTGACCGGCATTCACAACCGCCGCTATTTTCAGGAGCGCCTGACCACTGAAATGGCCCGGGTCGAGCGTGGCGGCGGTGAGCTGTCGGTGATCATGCTCGACATCGACCACTTCAAGCGCATCAACGATCAGTTCGGCCACGCCGTCGGCGACCGTGTGCTGCAAGCAGTCTGCGAGCGGATCGGCCATCGCCTGCGCCGCACCGACGTGTTCTGCCGTCTGGGCGGCGAAGAGTTCATGGTGCTGTGCCCGGACATCGACGGCGAACACGCCTATATGCTGGCGGTGGAGTTGTGGGAAGGTTTGCGTAGCGCGCCGGTAGACGTGGTCGGCTTGGTCACCGCGAGTTTCGGCATCGCCAGCTGGCGCCCGGGGGAGGGCGCAGATGCGCTGTTGCTGCGCGCTGACTCAGGGGTTTACGCGGCGAAGCAGAATGGCCGGGATCGGGTTGAGCGGGAGATGAGCTGAGCTTGGCGCAAAACCAGTGTGGGAGCGAGCTTGCTCGCGAAAGCGGTCGAACAGTCAATGGGTATTGACTGTTCTGACGTCTTCGCCAGCAAGGTCGCTCCCACAGGGGTTGGAGGGGGTT
>NZ_JASCPT010000167.1:0-9138 GCF_029959775.1 Pseudomonas sp. PS01270
CTGGCAAGCCAGCTCCCACAGGTTTTGCGGGTGTACATTGTCTTTATGTTCACCGCGAATACTGTGGGAGCTGGCTTGCCAGCGATGAGGACCATGCAGGCAATGCAAAACTTCAGGCAGGAATACTGACCAGACTCAACAACTGCCCATCCTGCACTGCAAACTGCGCCTCCAGCTCCGATCCGTTGCGCCATTCGCTGGACAAATCAGTCAGCAACCGCAGCCTGACCTGACCCGCCGCAGTCCATTCCAGCACTTCGGCATGCTCGAAATAAAAACGCTGCTGCACGATCGGGTACAGCGCTTTGAATAAACTCTCTTTCACCGAAAACGTCAGGGTCACCCGCAGCGCCAGTTGCTCCTGAGAACTCGCCGCCATGCGCTGCATTTCCGCCGGCGTGAGAATTTCCCCGGCCAGGCGTTCGGCGCGCTCGTGGCTCAACAGGTTTTCCAGATCCATGCCCAAGCCACGCCAGTGCTTCTTGTTGGCAACAATCGCTGCCGCGCGGCCGGTGCTGTGGGTGATCGAGCCGCAGATATGCGCCGGCCACACCGGCGCGCGGTCTTCGCCAATCGGCGGGACGATATTCAGGCCCTCGAGTTGTTGCAGCGCGGCACGGGCGCAAATGCGTCCAGCGAGAAATTCGGCCTGGCGCTTGGCCACCGAGCGCTGAATGCTCGGCGGCGCCAGCACAGCGCTGCGCTGGAAATCATCGCCAAGCAGGCGTGCGGGGTCGAAGTGGGTACTGAGCAGCACGGTATCGGCCAGGACCGTCGGCAACGGCCAGTGGCTGTCGAGCGCAGTGCAGCAGGCGGGCAGGGCGGGGGTGGTATGCATGGCGGGCATTTTGCCGGTTAGTCGGGGCGAGGTCGAGATGATCGTTCCCACGCTCCGCGTGGGAATGCATCCTGTGACGCTCCGCGTCACCCAGCGATGGGACGCGGAGCGTCCCGTGCGGCATTCCTTTGCTGCGCGTGGGAACGATCAGGACAAGCGCGGTTAGCTGAAGATTTTCTGGAAGAACGCCTGCATATCCGCCCACGACTTCTCGTCCGCCGCCTTGTTGTAACCAATGTCCGGCCCGCTATGCTCGCCATGGCTCAAACGATCGGCATCCGGATTGCTGAAACCATGCTTGGCGCCATCCAGACTGACGAACTGGTAGTCCGCCCCGGCCTTGTCCATCTCCGACTTGAACGCGGTGACGTGGTCCTGAGTGACCATGCTGTCCAGCGCACCGTGCTCGACGAGGATTTTCGCCTTGACGCTGCCCGGAGTCGCCGGGGTCTTGGTTGCCAGCGCGCCATGGAAACTCACCACGCCGGCCAGCGGCACACCCTGACGCGCCGCATTCAGCACCACGGCGCCACCGAAGCAATAGCCGATGGCGGCGATCCTGTTCGGGTCGGTCTGCTTTTGCTTCTTCAACAGATCGAGCCCGGCGGCGAAGCGCTTGCTCGCCGCATCGGCGTCCTTGGTCGCTGCCTGCATGAAGGCCATGGCGTCTTTCGGGTGCTCGGTGTTTTTGCCTTCGCCGTACATATCGATGGCCAGAGCGCTGTAGCCAAGTTCGGCAAGATCCCGCGCGCGGCGCTTGGCGTAATCGTTCAACCCCCACCATTCGTGGACCACGACAACGCCGGGGCGTGGGCCTTTGATCGCGTCGTCATAGGCGTAGTAGCCGATCAGTTGGCTGCCGTCGGCGCTTTGGTAGGGAATTTCTTCAGTCTTGATCGCAGCCTGGGTGAAGCTGCTGACTGCCAGCAAAGTGAGGGCGAGGAACAGGCGCATGGTCGGGTCTCCTTATCGAAAGTGGTCAGAACAGCCTAGTCGATCCGGTTCAGGTCAGGTTCAGAGACGGTTCAGGGGCCGTACAGGGGCGGCTCAGTAACCTTGCGCCATACCCAAACAGCACTGTGAAAGAGGAAATACCCATGACTCGTTTAAACAAATTGCTGCTGGCTTTTACCCTGTTAGGCTCCAGCATCGCGGCCAATGCCGACGACACCAGCAACTTCGCCGGCCTGACGTTCGGCCAGACCAGCGACAAGATCGACAAGTCCCACGCGCTCAACAACAACCTCGGCAACCCCAACGTCACCGGGGCCATCGACGGCAACAACACCTACGGCATGCGCCTCGGTCAGCAAAACAGCCAGGGCCGCTACTACGCCACTTACGACAACGTTTCCGGCTCGCACAATGGCGTTAAACTGCGCCAGGAAAATCTGCTCGGCAGCTATGACCTGTTCTACCCGGTGGGCGGCAGCACTAAATTGTTCGGTGGCGCCACGGCCGGTCTGACCAAGCTGACGCAGGATTCGCCGGGTTTCAGCCGTGACAGCGACATCGGTTACGCCATCGGTGGCCAGGTGGGTGTGTTGCAGCAAGTTTCGCAGAACACCTCGATAGAACTCGGTTACCGTTACCTGCGCAGCAACGCCAGCACCGAAATGAAAGAGAGCGGCGGCAGCAAACAGGGCTCGCTGGGCTTGACCAGCAGCGCTCAGACCTACCTGTCGGCCAACTACTATTTCTAAGCGGTTGTCGCAGTTTGAAGTGTGGGAGCGAGCCTGCTCGAAAGGGGTGTATCAGCCGACACTTGCTTGGCTGATCCACCGGATTCGCGAGCAGGCTCGCTCCCACAGGTAGTTGCCTGGAGAGTTCAAGTGATAGGGAGAAAGGCATGAAACTGTTGGTCGTCGAAGACGAGGCGCTGTTGCGTCATCACCTGCAAACCCGCCTGACGGAAAGCGGTCATGTGGTCGAGTCCGTGGCCAATGCCGAGGAGGCGCTGTACCAGACCGGTCAGTACAACTTCGATCTGGCGGTGATCGATCTCGGCCTGCCGGGCATGGGCGGGCTCGACCTGATCCGCCAGTTGCGCTCGGGCGGCAAGACCTTCCCGATCCTGATCCTCACCGCGCGCGGCAACTGGCAGGACAAGGTCGAAGGCCTCGCCGCCGGTGCCGACGATTACGTGGTCAAGCCGTTCCAGTTCGAAGAACTCGACGCACGCCTGAACGCATTGCTGCGCCGCTCCAGCGGCTTCACCCAGTCGACCATCGTCGCCGGGCCTTTGCTGCTCGACCTCAATCGCAAACAGGCCAGCCTCGATGAACAACCGCTGGCGCTGACCGCTTACGAATACCGCATCCTCGAATACCTCATGCGCCACCATCAGCAGGTGGTGCCCAAGGATCGCTTGATGGAGCAGCTGTATCCGGATGACGACGAGCGCGATCCGAATGTCATCGAAGTGCTGGTCGGCCGTCTGCGCCGCAAGCTCGAAGGCCCGGCCGGGTTCAAACCGATCGACACCGTGCGCGGCCTCGGTTACCTGTTCAATGAGCGCTGCACTTGATCCGTTCCCTTCGCGTTCGCTTGATGCTCGCCGCCACCACGTTGGCGGTGTTGTTCATGCTTGCCTTGCTGCCGGCGATGCAGGGCGCCTTCAGCCTTGCCTTGCAGGACTCGATCGAACAACGCCTGGCCTCCGACGTCACCACATTGATCTCCGCCGCGCGGGTGGAAAACGGTCGGCTGGTGATGCCGTCGCAATTGCCCGACGAACGCTTCAACCTCACCGATTTCCGTTTGCTCGGCTATATCTACGACCGCGACGGCAAACTGGTGTGGCGCTCGAAAGCCACCCAGGAAGAACAGATCAACTACAAACCGCGTTACGACGGCCTCGGCAACGAGTTCGCGCGGATTCGTGAAAGCAACGGCCAGGAATTCTTCGTTTACGACGTTGAGGTGAAATTGCTCGGCGGTAAAAGCGCTGCGTTCAGCATCGTCGCCCTGCAACCGGTGCGCGAATACGAAACCACCCTCGAAGGCCTGCGGGAAAATCTCTATCTGGGCTTCGGCGCGGCATTGCTGGTCTTGCTGGCACTGCTATGGATCGGCCTGACCTGGGGGCTCAAGGCCTTACGCAGGCTCAGCCAGGAACTCGATGAAATCGAAGGTGGCACCCGTGAAAGCCTGACCGAAAAACATCCACGCGAACTGTTGCGCCTGACCGGCTCGCTCAACCGCTTGCTGCTCAGCGAACGCCAGCAACGCAGCCGCTACCGCGACTCCCTCGACGACCTCGCCCACAGCCTGAAAACCCCGTTGGCGGTGCTGCAAGGCGTCAGCGAAGACATGGCCCAGCGCCCCGCAGACCGCGATCAGGCCTGGGTGCTGCAAAGTCAGATCGAACGCATGAGCCAGCAGATCAGCTACCAGCTGCAACGGGCCAGCCTGCGCAAAAGCGGTCTGGTGCGCCATCAGGTGCGCCTGCAACCGGTGCTCAAAAGCCTCTGCGATACGCTGGACAAGGTCTACCGCGACAAACATGTGCGCGTGACCTTTGATCTGCCCGAGCATTGCTACGTGCCGATCGAGCAGGGCGCCTTGCTGGAAATGCTCGGCAACCTGCTGGAAAACGCCTATCGCCTGTGCCTCGGCGAAGTGCGGGTCAGCGTGCGCGAGTCCTTGGCCGGGATCGAATTGTGCGTCGAGGATGATGGCCCGGGCGTGCCACTCGATCAGCGTGCGCGAATTCTTGAGCGTGGCGAACGCCTGGACGCCCAGCATCCCGGGCAGGGCATCGGGCTGGCGGTGGTCAAGGACATCATCGAAAGCTACAGCGCGCGTTTGGCTTTGGGCGATTCACCGATGGGCGGGGCGGCGTTCAGGATTGATTTTCCTGCGGTGTGATTGCGAGCTGCCCTCACCCTAACCCTCTCCCAGAGGTAGAGGGGACTGACCGAAGTGTCTTTGGAAAATTATCGACCTGAGCGATTTGCAGCGAATATGGATTCAATAGAGAGCTTGCAGGTCGGCGTATTTCTCAAGCATCCCCCAATCAGTCCCCTCTCCCTCCGGGAGAGGGTTAGGGTGAGGGGCTTTTGATTTAGCGCCTCATTGCTCCTGCGACCGATAAGCCCCCGGTGTCAGCCCCGTCCATTTCTTGAACGCCCGGTGAAACGCTGACGGTTCGGAAAACCCCAACTGCTCGGCAATCTGCTGCAACGACAGCTCCGCCCGGCCCAGATGATAGATGGCGATATCCCGCCGCAGCTGATCCTTGAGCTCCTGAAAACTGGTGCCTTCCTCGCGCAAGTGCCGGCGCAAGGTCTGCGGGCTGATATGCAGATGCGCCGCAACCGCTTCCAGATCAGGCCAGTGCGCAGCGTCGCGACTGAGCAAGCGGCGCAGACGGCTGCTCAGGCTGTCGCCGTCGTCCGGGCGCGAGAGCAGGTCGGCGGGGGAGCGTTCGAGAAAATGCTTGAGCGTGCGTTCGTCCTGCAACAGCGGCATGGCCAGGTAGCGACTGTGAAACAGCAGGCTGCTCTGCTCGGCATCAAAGGTCAGCGGGCAGGGGAACAGCAGGTCGTATTCGCTGCCGTGCTCGGGGCGCGGATAGCTGAAGGTTGCCTGCTCGAGGCGAATGCGCTGGCCGATCAGCCAACTGCCGAGGCGGTGCCAGATCACCAACAGACTCTCGCTGAGAAAATGATCCGGGTCCCACAACTGCGCGTCGTCCAGGCTCAAACGCACCCATTCGTCTTCGCGACGCAGGGTCAGGCGTGGGGCGTCGGGGAACAGGCTGTAGAACAACAAACCACGTTGCAGAGCCTTCTCCAGGTTGCGGCAGTGAATCGAGGCGTGGCACATCATGGCGAAGCTGCCGGGCTTGCTCGGGGCGTTACCGAAACCCAGGTATTCGTCGTCCAGCACCAGCCACAAGCCCTGAATCAGCCGGGTGAACTGCTCCGGGGCAATCCGCGCGCGGGGCTCGTCGAGCAATTCCGCGCTGATCCCCAGTTGCTGTAACAGGCCTGAATAATCCAGGCCGCGCCGGCGCGCACCGCCAAGGGCGGCACGGGCGAAATGGCTGGCGATGGTGCGTTCGCGCATAAGCGGCAATCCTTGTTCAGGCACCGATCGTAACGGCGGGCCGGCAACGCAACAAGGCGGATTTCCGCCAAATTGCAGGACGCTGAACGCTCAGTTGGCGGAAATCCGCCATGCCTCAAGTCACTGATTGGTGACAGGAAAATCCCCCAGGCCCTGATATCAAAAGGCTTGCTGCCATTCGCACCAATCTGGCACGACGTTTGCGATACAAGCGACAGAAGCGTGCATTTCTCCGACCGGGAAAAATGCCGTTCCAACAACAAATCCCTCCAGTGCAGGAGGGTTCGCAATTAAGGTTCAGCGCTCGACAGATGGATGTTGCCGCTGGACGCTTGAGGAAACCTGCAATGACGACTCGTCAGCCACTGTACAAATCCCTGTATTTCCAGGTGATCGTTGCCATCGCCATCGGCATCCTGCTTGGTCACTTCTATCCGCAGACCGGTGTGGCCCTCAAGCCACTGGGTGACGGCTTCATCAAGCTGATCAAAATGGTCATCGCCCCGATCATCTTCTGTACTGTCGTCAGCGGCATCGCCGGCATGCAGAACATGAAGTCGGTAGGCAAGACCGGCGGCTACGCGCTGCTGTACTTCGAAATCGTTTCCACCATTGCCCTGCTGATCGGTCTGGTCGTGGTCAACGTTGTGCAACCGGGCGCCGGCATGCACATCGACGTCACCACCCTCGACGCCTCGAAAATCGCCACCTACGTGACGGCCAGTAAAGACCAGAGCATTGTCGGTTTCCTCCTCAATGTGATCCCGAACACCATCGTTGGCGCGTTCGCCACCGGTGACATCCTGCAAGTGCTGATGTTCTCGGTGATCTTCGGCTACGCCCTGCATCGCCTGGGTTCGTACGGTCGTCCGCTGCTGGACATGATCGATCGCTTCGCCCACGTGATGTTCAACATCATCAACATGATCATGAAGCTGGCGCCGCTGGGTGCGTTCGGTGCCATGGCGTTCACCATCGGTGCCTACGGTGTCGGCTCGCTGGTGCAACTGGGCCAGTTGATGATCTGCTTCTACATCACCTGCATCCTGTTCGTCGTGCTGGTGCTGGGTGCGATCTGCCGTGCTCACGGTTTCAGCGTATTCAAGCTGGTGCGCTATATCCGTGAAGAACTGTTGATCGTACTGGGCACGTCCTCGTCGGAATCGGCACTGCCACGCATGCTGATCAAGATGGAGCGTCTGGGCGCGAAGAAATCCGTCGTGGGTCTGGTGATCCCGACCGGTTACTCGTTCAACCTCGACGGTACTTCGATCTACCTGACCATGGCGGCCGTGTTCATCGCTCAGGCGACCGACACGCACATGGACATCACCCACCAGATCACCCTGCTGCTGGTACTGCTGCTGTCCTCCAAAGGCGCGGCGGGTGTGACCGGTTCGGGCTTCATCGTGCTGGCCGCAACGCTGTCGGCGGTAGGTCACCTGCCGGTTGCCGGTCTGGCGCTGATCCTCGGTATCGACCGTTTCATGTCCGAAGCCCGCGCCCTGACCAACCTGGTCGGTAACGCTGTTGCGACCATCGTCGTCGCCAAGTGGGTCAAGGAACTGGACACCGATCAACTGCAGACCGAGCTGGCTTCCGGCGGTCGCGGTATCTCCGACGAGCGTGAAGAAGACGACCTGGGCGTGGCTGAAGGCCCAACCCCGAGCAATGTGAAGTAAATACAAGAACTGCGCATCAGTACGATGTGAGGTTGTAAAAAATCCCTTGTGGTGAGGGATTTACCCCCGATGGACTGCACAGCGGGCCTCTTCTTCCAATTCCAGAGAAGGGGCCGCTTCGCGACCCATCGGGGATAAATCCCCTCGCCACAGGGGGTTTTTCTTGCCCGGAATTTGAGCGCAACGGTCACACCTGCTGACATTTGCGGTGATTGCCGCATCGGCGATGGCTGCCTAGGCTGAGTACATCGCCCAAGGAGTTCGCCCATGTCTGCACCGCTGGCCTCACTGAAGATTCTCGATTTCTCGACCTTGCTGCCGGGGCCGTTCGCCTCGTTGCTGCTGGCGGACATGGGCGCCGACGTGCTGCGCATCGAATCGCCAACCCGTATGGATCTGCTGCGGGTGCTGCCGCCGCATGATGGCGGTGTCTCGGCCAGTCACGCCTACCTCAACCGCAACAAGCGCAGTCTGGCGCTGGATCTGAAACAGCCCGAAGCGCTGCAGATCATCAAGCAACTGCTGGGCGACTACGACATCGTGCTCGAGCAGTTTCGCCCCGGGGTGATGGAGCGTCTGGGCCTGGGTTATGAAGCGTTGAAGGCGATCAACCCAA
Organism: Pseudomonas sp. PS01270; assembly: GCF_029959775.1. Classification (NCBI taxonomy): domain Bacteria; kingdom Pseudomonadati; phylum Pseudomonadota; class Gammaproteobacteria; order Pseudomonadales; family Pseudomonadaceae; genus Pseudomonas; species Pseudomonas sp. PS01270. The sequence goes on from NZ_JASCPT010000167.1 coordinate 8,210, forward strand.
AGCTGATTTACGTATCGATCAGCGGTTACGGCCAGACCGGGCCGTACAAGGAACGCGCCGGGCATGACATCAACTATCTGGCGCTGGCCGGGCTTGCCAGCTATACCGGGCGCGCCGACAGCGGGCCGTTGCCGTTGGGCATGCAGGTGGCGGACGTGGCGGGCGGCTCGCTACACGGAGTGATCGGTTTGCTGGCTGCGGTGATCGCCCGTCAGCAAACCGGGCAGGGCACTCATTTGGATGTGAGCATGACCGATTGCGCGTTCAGCCTGAACGCCATGGCCGGCGCGGGTTATCTGGCCTGCGGCGCGGAACCCGGTCGGGAAGACCAGATGCTCAATGGCGGCAGCTTTTACGATTATTACCGCACCCGGGATGGGCGCTGGATGTCGGTGGGCAGTCTGGAGCCGGCCTTCATGCAGCAATTGTGCACGGCGCTGGGCCGGCCGGAGCTGGCGGCGCAAGGGTTGTCGCCCAAGCCTGAGCAACAACAAGCCTTGAAAGAGGCGTTGCGCATCGAATTCGAGCGGCACGATTTTGCAGAACTGTGTGAGTTGTTCGCCGGGGTCGATGCCTGTGTCGAGCCGGTGTTGAGTTTGGGCGAGGCGTTGCGCCATCCGCAGTTACAGGCGCGGAAGCTGGTGGCGCAGGTGCCACGCGGCGATGGCACGACGCAGGCGCAGATGGCCTGTCCGTTGAAATTTTCTGAGGCGTTGCCGGAGCCAAGGCATGTTGGCGCCGGGTTGGGGCAGCATACGGATGAGGTGTTGGGGGAGTTGGGGTTGAGTGCTGAGCGGATCGCCGAGTTGCGTTCGGCCACGGTGATTCTGTAGCGCCCATGCCGCCGCCTTCGCGAGCAGGCTCGCTCCCACATTGAAATGCATTCCCCTGTGGGCGCGCGCCTGCTCGCGAAGGGGCCAGTCCAAGCA
>NZ_JASCPT010000168.1:0-9087 GCF_029959775.1 Pseudomonas sp. PS01270
GAGCTTGCTCGCGAAAGCGGTCTTTCAGTCAACATTGTGGTGACTGACACATCGCATTCGCGAGCAAGCTCGCTCCCACAGTGGTTTGTGGTGTAGTAAAAGGAACACTTTTTGCTGTCAGATGTGCTCGGCGCCATTGCGTCGGCGTCATTACTGGCTCAATTTAGCGGCATCGCCTCGGAAGGCCTTCGCACTTCATGTCCTCGACCTCGTTTCGTCAGTCTTTGCGGCGCCTGTGGGCGCTGGATAAATTCAGCTACAGCGTGCGGGTATTCATCGCCCTGACCGGCAGCATGGCGCTGTGCTGGTATCAGGACGAAATGGGCCTGCTGATCCCGTTGTTTCTCGGCATCATCGCCAGCGCCCTGGCCGAAACCGACGACAGTTGGCAGGGCCGCCTCAACGCACTGGCGGTAACGCTGGTGTGTTTCAGCATCGCCGCGCTGTCGGTGGAATTGCTCTTCCCCTACCCGATCATTTTCGCCGTGGCCCTGGCGCTGGCCAGTTTCGGCCTGACCATGCTCGGCGCACTGGGCGAGCGTTACGGTGCGATCGCCTCGGCGACGCTGATTCTCTCGGTGTACACGATGATCGGCGTCGATCAGCGCGGCGGCGCGGTTACCGATTTCTGGCATGAACCGATGCTGCTGGTCGCCGGCGCGGCGTGGTATGGCCTGCTCTCGGTGCTGTGGCAGGCGCTGTTTTCCAACCAACCGGTGCAGCAAAGTCTGGCGCGGCTGTTCCGCGAACTGGGCCTGTATCTGAAGCTGAAATCCTCGCTGTTCGAGCCGATCCGGCAGATGGACGTCGAAGCCCGCCGCCTCGAACTGGCGCAGCAGAACGGCCGGGTGGTCGCCGCCCTGAACACGGCCAAGGAAATCATCCTGCACAGGGTCGGCAACGGTCGACCGGGCTCGAAAGTCAGCCGTTATCTCAAGCTGTACTTCCTCGCCCAAGACATTCACGAACGTGCCAGCTCTTCGCACTACCCTTACAACGCGCTGGCCGAGGCGTTCTTCCACAGTGACGTGCTGTTCCGCTGCCAGCGCCTGCTGCGCCAGCAAGGCAAGGCCTGCCGGGCCTTGGCCGAATCCATCCAGATGCGCCAGCCATTCATCTACGACGCCAGTTTCGCCGAAGCCCTGAACGACCTGCATGCCTCCCTCGAACACTTGCGCATCCAGAGCAACCCGGCATGGCGCGGCCTGCTGCGCTCGCTACGCGCACTGGCGGCCAACCTCGGCACCCTCGATCGCTTGCTCAGCGATGCCAGCAACCCCGATGCCCTGGCGGACGCCACCGACAGCAGCCTGCTCGACCGCTCACCGCGCAATCTCAAGGACGTGTGGATTCGCCTGCGTACACAACTGACGCCGACTTCGCTGCTGTTCCGCCATGCCCTGCGCCTGCCGCTGGCACTGAGCATCGGCTACGGCATGGTGCACCTGATTCACCCGTCCCAAGGCTACTGGATCATTCTCACCACGCTGTTCGTCTGCCAACCGAACTACGGCGCCACCCGACGCAAGCTCGGCCAGCGGATCATCGGCACGGCCATTGGCCTGACGGTGGCCTGGGCGCTGTTCGATCTGTTCCCCAACCCGGTGGTGCAATCGTGCTTCGCCATCGCTGCCGGCGTGGTGTTCTTTACCAACCGCACCACCCGCTACACCCTGGCGACGGCGGCGATCACGATCATGGTGCTGTTCTGCTTCAATCAGGTCGGCGATGGCTACGGGCTGTTCCTGCCACGGCTGTTCGATACCTTGCTCGGCAGTTTGATCGCGGGTCTGGCGGTGTTCCTGTTCCTGCCGGACTGGCAGGGCCGGCGCCTGAACAAAGTGCTGGCCAACACCCTGACCTGCAACAGCATCTACCTGCGCCAGATCATGCAGCAATACGCTGCCGGCAAGAGCGACGACCTCGCTTACCGCCTGGCCCGCCGCAACGCCCATAACGCCGACGCGGCGCTGTCGACCACACTGGCGAACATGCTCATGGAGCCGGGGCATTTCCGTAAGGAGGCGGATGTCGGCTTCCGCTTTCTGGTGCTGTCGCACACGTTGCTCAGCTATTTGTCAGGGCTCGGCGCGCACCGTGAAACACAGTTGCCAGCGGAGGTGCGCGAGCATCTGATCGAAGGCGCCGGGGTGAAACTGGCGACCAGCATCGACGAAATCGCTCAAGGCCTTGCGAGCAAGCAGCCAATCGCGATTCAGAGTGATGAAGAGGAAGCGCTGGCCAATGAACTGGAACAGATGCCGGATGAAATCGATGAAGGGCAGCGGTTGGTGCAGACGCAGCTGGCGCTGATTTGCCGGCAGTTGGGACCGCTTCGGACATTGGCGGCGCATTTGATCAAAGAGGTCTAGCTGCAAGCTGCAAGTTGCAAGTTGCAAGTTGCAAGCTACAAGCTACAAGCTACAAGCTACAAGCTACAAGCCAAACGCTACCCGGCTTCTAACTTGCAGCTTGCCGCTTGCCGCTTGTAGCTCCCAACTACATTCCATGCCGCCGCAATAACTTCTCATAAGTCCCGTCAGCCTTCATCGCTGCAATCGCCCGATCAAACCCGGCGACGATCTGCTCATGCTGCGGATTCTTCAGGCTGACCAGAATATGCAGGCTGTTCTCACTCAACGGCTTGGGTAAAAACTCCACCGAATTGCGCACCTTGGCCGATTCCCGCGCCAGGTAATACTTCGCTACATACTCATCCTCAAGCGTCAGCTTGACCCGATCCGCCGCGAGCATGCGCACGCCCATGGCGAAGTTGTGCACGGGCACTTTCTGCATCGCCGTGTCGGCATCGAAAGGGGCGGAATAGGCATAGCCGCGCACCACCGCAATCGGATAGGTGTGCAGTTGCTCGAGGCTGTTGTATTCAATGGGTGCGTCTTTACGCTTGAGGAAGCGGATGCGGTTGATCAGGTACTCACCGGAAAACTGGCCGATCTGCGTGCGCTCGTCGTTGTACCAGGCGTTGACCAGCACGTCGTAACGCCCCTCGCCAATCCCCAGCAATGCGCGCGCCCATGGCACTTGCTCGTAACCGCTGGCATAACCGGCGCGAGCCAGTGCGGTGCTGACAATGTCGGTGGCCAGGCCACCGTTGACCAGTGCATCGTCGGTAAACGGCGGCCAGTTATCGAACGCCAGCCGCAGCTTCTGCGCCGCAGCATCCTGGCCGAGCACCAGCAGTCCGATCAAAGCAACGGCTTGAAGCAATCGCAGCATGCTTGAACATCCTCAGCGGGCAACCGCCCGACGTGGTTTCACGTCAAAACCCAAGGCCCCTTACCGGCAAAACCCAAGCATTGAACATTAGCTCATGGGAGCCAGTGGACAGTGCTCTTGAGCAGATTACACAAAGTCGCAGCCAGCGTGAGAAAGGAATAGTGGCATTTTGACCTTTATCACAGACTGTTGCGCCATACAGACATACGGCGCTGCTGCGCTTAGTATCGGGCGACATGGTCAAGGAATCGAAAAATGACAATCGAGTGGATCTGCAAACATCATCGTGATCTGGGCAAAGAGCAGTTGTACGCCTTGTTGAAGCTTCGCTCTGATGTATTCGTGGTCGAACAGAAATGCGCCTATCCGGACCTCGACGGCCAGGATCTGGAGGGCGATACCCATCACCTGATGGGTTGGGAGGATGATCAGCTGATGGCTTATCTGCGCCTGCTGGACCCGGAATCCCAAGGCGGCGACGTGGTGATTGGCCGGGTGGTGACCGCGCCCGCCGGCCGTGGCAAAGGGTTGGGCCACGCGATGATGGAACAGGCGCTGAAGCAGGCCGAAAAGCACTGGCCGCAGGTACCGATCTATCTGTCGGCGCAGGCGCATCTGCAGGGGTATTACGGCAAGTACGGGTTCGAAGTGGCGGGCGAGGAATATCTCGAGGATGGGATTCCCCACATAGGCATGCGTCGTTCTTGAGGGCCTCATCGCTGGCAAGCCAGCTCCCACAGGTTCATCGCTCGTTCACGAAAACCGTGTTCGCTGGAGATCCCTGTGGGAGCTGGCTTGCCAGCGATTGCGTCAGTTCAGGCGCCGCTGGATTCAGGGGTATTCCAGCACCGCTTTTATCTGCCGCAAATTGCGCTCGATCCACCCCCGATCAATCGCTCCCCATTCACGAATCCGATAGCGCCCGGCATGATTGCGTGCGCCCTCTTCCTGTTCGAACTCACAGATGATGTCCAGATCGGCCAGCGCGGCAATCGTGTCCTGCGCCGTGCGTCGCGGCATGCCGGTGACTTCGGTCAGCGTCGGCACACTCGGCGCCAGGCCGCTATCGATCAGATAAGCCACGTACAAACGGCGATAGAAACTGCTTTTGGTCTTGCTGACGTCCATCCACACCTTCCTGATTGGTCAAGCCTGCATATCCCGCCACGTCAGGTACACACGCAGATCGAACTCGATCTGGTGATACCCCGGCAGCATGTGCTCGCACAGTTTATAGAACGCCTTGTTGTGGTCCGATTCCTTGAAGTGCGCCAGCTCGTGCACCACGATCATCTTCAGAAAATCCGGTGCGGCGTCCTTGAACAGCGCGGCGATGCGGATTTCCTTGTTGGCCTTGAGCTTGCCGCCCTGCACCCGCGACACCGTGCTGTGCAGACCGAGCGCGCGGTGGGTCAGGTCGAGGCGGTTGTCGAACAGCACTTTGTCGATGGCCGGCGCATTGCGCATGTACTGCTGCTTGAGATCCAGCGCGTAGCTGTACAAGGCCTTGTCGCTCTGCACGTCGTGTCGCCCTGAATAGCGCTGATCCAGGTATTCACCCAGGCGCCCTTCAGCTATCAGTTGGCGCACCTGATCCTGCAATTGTGCGGGGTAGGCCTGGAGGTACTTCAACACAGTCATGGACGAGCGACGCGGTTCGAAAAAGGTCCGCCAGTGTAGCGAATTCAACCGGGCAACGCGCTCCAGTCAAACGGTTCGACGAAGCTGACCGCGTCTTCGGCGATCAACGGCCGCGCGACGAGGAAGCCCTGCACGTATTCGCAACCATGGGTTTGCAGCCACTGATATTGCTCGAGGGTTTCCACCCCTTCGGCAATCACCAGCAGACCGTATTGCTTGCACAGATCGATGACCATGCGCACCAGCACCGCATCGCGTGGCGAGTCCGGCAGGCGCGCGATCAAGTGGCGGTCGAGTTTCAGCGTGTCCAGTTCCAGATCGCGCAGATGCGCCAGCGAGCACGGCCCCGAACCAAAATCATCCAGCGCCACGCGCACCCCGAGATGACGCAGCAGCCGCAGTTGCTTGCGGGTTTCGTCCGGGTTTTGCATCAACGCTTCTTCGGTGACCTCGACTTCCAGTTGCCGCGGTTGCAACGCATGGCGTTCCATGACCTGTCGCAGTTCGGTGACCAGATTCGGCAGGCCGAACTGGGTATTGCTCAGGCTCACGCCGAGCACCAGATCATCGGCGAACTGAGCTTCCCAGGCTTTGCGCTGGCCGGCGCCACGGTGATAGATCCAGCTGCCGAGGCGACTGATCAAGCGCGCCTCTTCCAGCAACGGCAGAAACAACCCCGGCGGCACATCGCCGACGCTCGGATGCTGCCAGCGCAGCAACGCTTCGAACCCGCGAATCTGCCCGCTGCCGATCGCCACCTGCGGCTGATAGACCAGATTGAAATCGCGGTTCTCGATGGCCTCGCGCACGCTGTCTTCAAGCATCAGACGCGAGCGTGCGCGACCGTTCATTTCATGATCGTAGAAGCGATATTGCTGACGCCCGGCACGCTTGGCTTCGTACATGGCAATGTCCGAAGCGCGCAGCAAGCCGTCGAGGTTACGGCCACAGTCGGGATAAGTAGCGATGCCGATACTGGCGCCAAGAACGATATCCAGGCCTTCGATCTGCTGACAGACCGATACCCGTTCGATGAGTTTTTCGGCAATCTTCGCCGCTTGCTCGGGAAACTCCAGATCCAGCAGCGCGGTGAATTCATCGCCGCCCATGCGCGCGAGAATATCGAACGGCCGCAGGCACGCCTTCAGTTGCTCGGAAACCCAGCGCAACACACGGTCGCCGGCGTCATGGCCGAGGGAATCATTGACCCGTTTGAAGCCATCGAGATCGAGGTAGAGCAGCACCCAACTGCTGTCGCTGCGTTCGCCGCGCAACAACAGGTTTTCCACGGTCTGGTAGAACCCGCGCCGGTTGAGCAGCCCGGTCAGCGGATCGGTCACCGCCTGGAACTCCAGTTGCTGGTGCAAGTGACGCACCACCGACATGTCCAGCACCGTCACCACCATCGCGTGCTGCTCCGAGGGCAGCGGCGCGCAGGACAACGCCACCGGCACTTGCTGCCCGGGCGCAGTACGCAACAACGCATCATGCAGGCGCAGGGTTTCACCGCGTTGGTAGCCGGCGTAGAACTCGGAATCGGCCCACAACGGAATGTGGGGCTTCTGCAGGAAATCGAGAAACTCCTTGCCTTCCAGATCCTTCACCGGCGCATTGAGCAGTCGCGAAATCGCCGGGTTGGCAAAGCGGATCACGCCGTCCTCGCTCAACACCAGAATGCCTTCGGCGGCGTTGTCCAGCACCGAGGCATTGAAGGCGCGCGCCACTTCCAGGTCATGACTGAGGCGTTGCAAGGCACGGCGATTGCGCTGGTGCTCGAGCAACGCCTGGACCTTGGGCTTGAGAATTTGCGGATCGAACGGCTTGAACAGGTAATCCACCGCGCCGCTGGCATAGCCCTTGATCACGGCATCCTGGGATTGCTCGTTGGCGGTGAGGAAAATGATCGGCGTCAGCCGCGTGCGCTGGCTGCCGCGCATCAACCGCGCGACCTCGAAACCGTCCATGCCGGGCATCTGCACATCGAGCAGAACCAGGTCGATGTCGTGTTCGAGCAAAAGGTTCAGCGCCTCGAAACCCGAGGCGGCGGTCATCACTTGCCAATCCTGACGCTGCAGCAACGCGCGCATGCTGATCAGATTTTCGGGGTAATCATCGACGATCAAAAGGACCGAGCTGCCTTCACCTGGCTGGGGTTGCGCGCATTCCATGCTGCTTCTCTTATCGGGACCGGTTGCCGGCAAAACCATAGACGTACTGAGCCTTCACTCTAGACGCGGATCAGTGAAAGCAGAAGCTGTCATCCCGCCATCATTTAAACAATGCTCAACCCAGCCGACTAACGGTCACCGCTACAGCCCCCGAAAACCGGGCGGGATGGCATTTCGACAGGACTTTGACGTCAAGTAATCGCCAGGCGGGCATTAACAAAAATTGCCGCTACGCTTATAAAGACGCCCGAAAACGCGCGGGCTAGAGCTTCTGGCACCGGCGTTCCGGATGAATTGATTGGAAGAACCGTCATGATCGACCTCGCAACCTGGAACCTCAGCGTTCCTGTTGGCAGCCCGCCGTACACCGTTGAAACCTCGAAACTGGTGGATGGCTTCAAGGATCAGTACTTCCATTCCGACACCGGCACCCTGTTCTTCTGGTCCCCGGTGACTGGCTCGAAAACCGAAAACGCCATCTACCCGCGTACCGAACTGCGCGAAACCTACAGCAACGGCACCCTGCGCAACTGGTACTACCCGGACGCCGACAACCTGCTGCGCGCCACCCTCGCGGTGAACAAGGTGCCGAGCTCGGGCAAGATCGTCATCGGCCAGATCCACGCGTACGAAAGCCAGCGGCCGATGGTCAAGCTCGAATATCAGTACAAGGAAAAAACCCAGACCGGCAATCTGGTGATCAAAGTGCGCATGCGCCCGGACGACGCCGAAAGCCGCGTCATCACCCTAGCCACCGGCGTCAAGCTTGATCGCGAATTCAACTACCTCATCCACTTGAGTCCCGGCGGCGCACTGGGCGTAAGTGCAGCGGGGTATCAATGGGACTCACAGATCAGCGCGACCTGGCGCGACAAGCCGCTGTATTTCAAGGCTGGGGTGTATGTGCAGGACAACACCGGGTATACCAGCGAAGGTGGGCAGGTGACGTTTACCAAACTGGATATTGATCACGACAAGTAGCGCAAATCCTACTGTAGGAGCTGCCGGAGGCTGCGATCTTTTGATCTTGTTTTTGATTCTAAAAAGACAGAATCAAAAGATCGCAGCCTTCGGCAGCTCCTACCTTTAAACAGCGCTGTTTAGAGCTGTCAGCGGTTACTTCCGGATGCCTACAACAGCTTGCGTCGTTGCCTACCACTACGCCAGAATTCGCCGGCTTGTGCGCCTGGCGGGCCATCGGTAACTTGATTCGCGTCACTGATTTTCAGTGATCGGGTTTAGTAGCCCGCGGTTTCAAGCGTGATGCACAAGCATCTGTCAGTCGGGGATGTCGATTCCTGCGCTTGATGGCAGCTGTGCGCAGGGCACCTTCGGGTGCGCCGGCTTGCTCGAAACCCCGGTCTACTAACCTGCGTACAGTTGCCTCCACTTTGATTAGTAGCCAGAGCGGAGGCACTCCAATCAGGTTTCGAGCAAATGACTAAATCAACGCCACATCCGCCGGCCATCGACCCGGCCTCGCCATACAAATCCCTCGACTCAAAAAAACTCAACGACGCCGCCGAACGCGCCCTCGACCACTACCTCAACCCCGCCGCCCTTATCATGGCGAGCACCAACGAACCCGAGCCCATGTACTTCGCAAACCCGAAATACAACACCGAATCCCTGCTGGCCAACGCCAGCGAAACCTTGGGCTCAGCCAGCGTCATGCTCAACAACTTCGCCGCGATGCTCGACCACTCGCATCGCAAAACAGCGCTGGGGATCGCGCAGGTCGTCATGCTCGGTGAACTGGCAGTGAATCACGCACTGGATCACGTTGAACTGAAGGAGTAGTCACTGATAAAGGACTCTTCGTCGACGAGCTCACCGTCAATCCAGCAGTCATGCCCACGCTTGAAGAGATAGCGGAAATATTTGTTTAATTACGCCCACAAAAAACCCGCCTCTCCAGACTGTGTGAAAACCTAGCAATCTGCGCAGCGCTCAAAGAAAATGCTCCGTATCGAAAGATACGGAGCATTTTTCGTTATGGCCTACATCCAGGGACAGTCCCGCAGCCAGACCAGCCTGTTTC
>NZ_JASCPT010000169.1:0-9083 GCF_029959775.1 Pseudomonas sp. PS01270
ACATAGAACCCTGTGGGAGCGCGCCTGCTCGCGAAAGCGGTGTATCAGTCACGCATGTGCCGGCTGAAACGACGTCTTCGCGAGCAGGCTCGCTCCCACAGTTGATCGGCGACGCCTTCAGTAAACGCATTCCACAGCCATGGCCGTGGCTTCGCCGCCGCCAATGCAGATCGCTGCAATGCCGCGCTTGAGTTGTTTCTGCCGCAGCGCCGCGAGCAACGTCACCAGAATCCGCGCCCCCGACGCACCGATCGGATGCCCCAGCGCGCAGGCGCCGCCGTGCACGTTGAGCTTGTCGTGGGGAATCTCCAGGTGCGTCATCGCCGCCATGCCGACCACGGCAAACGCTTCGTTCACTTCAAACAGATCCACTTGATCCAGCGCCCAACCGGTCTTCTTCACCAGTTTCTTGATCGCGCCAATCGGTGCGGTGGGAAACAAGCCAGGGGTATCAGCGAACGCAGCGTGGCCATGAATCACCGCCAGCGCTTTGAGGCCCAGTTGCTGCGCGTGGGACTGGCGCATCAGCACCAACGCCGCCGCGCCGTCGGAAATCGAGCTGGAGTTGGCCGCGGTGACCGTGCCGCCCTCGCGGAACGCCGGCTTCAGCGAGGCGACTTTGTCGAGTTTGGCTTTTGGCGGCTGTTCATCGTTGCTGATCACTACCTGCTCTTTGCCGACGATCACCGTCAGCGGGACGATTTCGTCCTTGAAGCTGCCATCCTTGATCGCCTGTTGCGCGCGGGTGGTCGAGGCAATGGCGAAAGCGTCCTGCGCCTCGCGGCTGAAGCTGTTGGCCTCGGCGCAATCCTCGGCGAAGGTGCCCATCAGGCGCCCCTTGTCGTAGGCGTCTTCGAGGCCGTCGAGGAACATCGAATCGAGCACGCGGCCATGGCCCATGCGATAACCGGCGCGGGCGCGATCGAGCAGGTACGGCGAGTTGGACATGCTTTCCATGCCGCCGGCAATCACCACGTCCGCGCTGCCGGCGAGCAGCATGTCGTGGGCCATGATGGTGGTCTGCATGCCCGAGCCGCACATTTTGTTGACCGTGGTGCAGCGCGTCGATTTATCCAGCCCGGCGCCCAGCGCAGCCTGACGTGCCGGCGCCTGGCCAAGGCCGGCGGGCAATACGCAACCGAACAGCACTTCATCAACCGCGTCGCTGGCGACACCGGCGCGTTCGACCGCAGCCTTGATCGCCGCCGCGCCGAGTTGCGGTGCGGTGAGGCTTTTCAGTTCACCTTGAAAACCGCCCATCGGTGTGCGGACGGCGCTGACGATAACAATCGGATCATTGGACATAGTCATGACTAATCCTCCTTACTTGGCGGCCATGCGCAAGGCGCCGTCGAGACGGATCACCTCGCCGTTGAGCATGCTGTTTTCGATGATGTGGCGCACCAGCGCGGCGTATTCGGCGGGCTTGCCCAGACGCGGCGGGAATGGCACGCCGGCGGCGAGCGAGTCGCGCACTTCCGGGGTCATGCCGGCCATCATCGGCGTTTCGAAAATGCCCGGTGCGATGGTCATCACGCGGATGCCGAAGCGCGCCAGTTCGCGGGCGGCTGGCAGGGTCAGGCTGGCGATTGCGCCTTTGGATGCCGAGTACGCAGCCTGGCCGATCTGGCCGTCGAACGCTGCGACCGAGGCGGTGTTGATGATCACTCCACGCTCACCGTCAGCATTGGCTTCGCTCTCGCCAATCGCCGCAGCGGCGAGGCGCAGCATGTTGAAACTGCCGATCAGGTTGACGTTGATCACTTGCGCGAAACTGCTGAGTGCGTGCGGGCCGTTCTTGCCGAGGATCTTCTCGCCACGGACGATGCCGGCGCAGTTGATCAGGCCGTTGAGGCTGCCAAATGCGGCAACGGTCGCCTGCACAGCGGCTTCGGCGGCGGCTTCATTGCTGATGTCGGCAACCACACTTTGCGCACCGAGGCGCTGGGCCTGCGCGGCGACGGCTTCGGCGTTCATGTCGACCAGCATGACTTTGGCGCCGGCACTGACCAGCAATTCAGCGCTGGCGGCACCGAGGCCTGACGCGCCACCGGTGACGATAAAAACCTTGTTTTCGATCTGCATGACGGTGTTTCCTTGGATTCAAGCTGAAACGTTGTGCGCCGCGGCCTCTTGAGCCTTGGCGATTTCCTGGTTGCGCAAGATAAAGCGCTGCAATTTGCCACTCGGGGTTTTGGGCAACTCGCTGACAAATTCGATTTCACGCGGGTACGAATGCGCGGCCAGACGCTTGCGCACGTGTTGGCGCAGCTCTTCGGCCAACTCCGGCGCGGCGCGGTACTGCGCGCTCAGCACGACAAAGGCTTTGACCAGTTCGGTGCGTTCCGGGTCGGGCTTGCCGACGACCGCCGCTTCGACCACGGCCGGGTGTTCGATCAGGGCACTTTCCACGTCGAACGGGCCGACGCGGTAGCCCGAAGTGGTGATCACATCATCACTGCGGCCGACGAAGCTGATGCTGCCGTCCGGGTTCCATTCCACGGTGTCGCCGCTCAGGTAGTAGTTGCCGACGAAGGCCTTGGTCGGCGCGCCTTCGTAGCCGCCGAACCAGCACATCGGCGACTGCGGGCGGTCGATGGCGAGAATGCCCGGCTGACCGACGCCGAGTTCGTTGTACTGCTCATCGAGCACGACGATGCGATGCCCCGGCGAAGCGAAACCGGCGGCGCCGACATGCACCAGATGCTCGAGGCCGTGGTGGTTGCACAGCACCATGCCCAGTTCGGTCTGGCCGTAATGATCGTGAATGACCACCTCGAGGTTGTCTGCGAACCAGCGGATCACTTCCGGGTTCAGCGGCTCACCGGCGCTGCTGACGATGCGCAGTTTGCCCTTGATCGATCTGGCGAACTCCTCTCCCCCGGCTATCAGCAAGCGATAGGCAGTGGGCGAACCGGTGAGATTGGTGATGCCATATTTGTTGATCACCCGGCAGGTGCTTTCGAGGGTGAACGGGCCATCGTAGAAGGTAATCGGGTGGCCCAGCGCCAACGGCCCGGTCACGCCGAAATAGATGCCATAGGCCCAGCCCGGATCGGCGACGTTCCAGAACGCGTCTTCGGGGCGCAGGTCCACCGCATCACGGGTGTAGCTCTGGAAAGCGACGATGGCTTTGAGCGGTACTGACAGCGCTTTCGCCGGCCCCGTGGTGCCTGAGGTGAACATCAGCAGGAACGGGTCTTCGCCGGTCAGCAATACCGGCTCGCAGACATTGGAATAGTTGGCCAGCTCAGCCCAGAAACTGAAATCACCGCGAACAATGCCCTGACCTTTGGCGCCGGCCACGGTGACGATGGTCGGGCAGGCGCTGACTTCACTGAGCTTGGGGCGATTGACCGCGTCGGTGACCACGACTTTCGCCCCGGAACTGTTCAGGCGATGTTCGAGGGCTTTGGGGCCGAACGCGGTGAATAGCGGCTGATACACCGCGCCGATGCGCCAGGTGGCGAGCACGGTGATGAGTAATTCGACGTTGCGCGGCAGCAGGCCGGCGACTTTATCGCCCTTCTGCACGCCCTGGGCGAGGAGGAAATTGGCGAAACGCGCGGCTTTGTCTTGCAGATCAGTGAAGGTGTAAGTCGCACTTGAGCCGTCGCGACCTTCCCAGAACAACGCAATGCGCCCGGGCAACGCATGGCGGTCGCAACATTCGATGCAGGCGTTGAGTGCCGCCAGCGTGCCACTGAGCGACGCATCGACGGTGTGCTGATAATCGAACTGTTCGGTGGCAGACAAGTAATCGCGCATTGCCAGAATCCCTCGGTGTTTTTATTAGGCTGGGAACCGTAAACAACACAGGGATAGTCGCGCCGCGCGGGGCTTGGGGCAATGGTCAAAGTAATCAAAGTGGCTGACTGGTTTGGCCAAGCCTTTTAAGGGGAATGGTCACGCGGCCCTGGGTGGGAGCGAACCTGCTCGCGAAGGCGTAGGGTCAGACCACCTCATTGAGGATCAGTGTGCGGTAATGCCCCGGGTTCGACCCCGACCACTTGCGAAACGCCTTGTAGAACGAACTGGCATCAGCAAAACCCAGCCTTGCAGCAATCTCGACGAAACTGATCGAGGGCTCTGCCAGCCAGGTGATTGCCAGCTCTTTGCGCACACTGTCCTTGAGGCCCTGATAAGACTGCCCTTCCTCGGCCAGACGCCGGCGCAGGGTCGAGGCGGACATGCACAGTTGCTGGGCCAGCGCCTCGGTTTCCGGCCAATGCTCCGCGGGCACTTGCCGCAGATCGTGCTTGATTCGGCTGGCGAGGCTGTCGGGGTCGCGGTACTTGACCAGAATGTTCGCCGGCGCCTGGGCCAGGAAGCGCTTGAGTTCTTCGGCACTGCGTTTGATCGGCAGATCGAGGCAATCGGCGGAAAAGATCATTCGTGTGCGCGGACGTTCGAAGCGCAGGTTTTCCGAAAACATCACCCGATAGTCGTCGGTGAAGTCCGGTTCGGCGCAGCGCAGTTCAATCGCCAGAATCGGAATCCGACGCCCGGCCAGCCAGCACGCGACGCCGTGCACGATCATCCAGTAAGTGAAATAGGTAAAGGCGCGGCGCGGTTCGGCGTCGTCTTCGAGCAAGACGATTTCCGCCAGGCTCTGCTGATGCACCAGTTGCGCCGGCAGTTTTTCCAGCATCAGCGAAAGAAAAGTCAGACCGGTGTCCAGCGCCGCCGCCAGCGTCGGTTGCGCCATGGCGCTGCGACACAGAAATGCCAGGCTGCCGGACTTGAGCGGGCGCGGGTCCATGCCGAAGAACTCGTCATCACCGCGTCGTGCCAGCAGGCGCCAGAGCCTGGCGTACTGCGAGGCCGGCACCCTGCCCTCATCGGCCGCTAACAAAGCCGGATCGATGCCGACCTTGCTCAACGCCTCATCCGTCGCCGCGCCCGGGGCGCAACTTTGCAGCAGCGCTTCGCGCACCAGTTGAATGGCAATGGTGTCTTTTTCCGCCATGGAGCGAGGTGAGCCTTGTTGTTTTTTGGGTGGTGGGCATCTTAACCCAGCTGCTGAAGTCACCGCAGGACCAATGTGGGAGCGAGCTTGCTCGCGAAGGCGGAGTGTCAGACACGGATGCGTCACAGGCATACCGCATTCGCGAGCAAGCTCGCTCCCACAGGAATCACAGTTGTTCAGCTAAGGTTCAGCTAAATGTCAATGAATGCCATTTGGGAATGAGTGTCATTATGTTACAACTTAGCCTCCTATCTAAATCGCTGTGGCTCGCCAATGCTCGTTCCCTTTTTGATCATGTTGCGCGAAGGCATCGAGGCCGCGCTTATCGTCGGCATCATTGCCAGTTACCTGCAGCAGACCGGCCGTGGCCAATGGATGCCAGCGGTATGGATCGGCGTCTTCCTCGCCGCCGCCCTTGCCCTGCTGGTCGGTGGTGGTCTGGAGCTGGTCAGCGCTGAATTCCCGCAAAAGCAGCAGGAGTTGTTCGAAGGCGTGGTCGGTCTGGTCGCCGTGGGCATTCTCAGTTCGATGGTGTTCTGGATGCGCAAGGTCGCGCGGTCGATCAAGCACTCGCTGCAAGCCTCGCTGGATCAAGCGCTGACGCAATCCAGGCATCAGGTGATTGCCTTGATCGCCATGGTTTTCTTCGCCGTCGCTCGCGAGGGCCTGGAAACGGTGTTCTTCCTGCTCGCCGTGTTCCAGCAAAGCGAAGGCCCGGGCGCGCCGATTGGCGCCTTGCTCGGCCTGGTCCTGGCGGTGATCGTCGGTTTCCTGATCTACAGCGGCAGCATGCGCCTCAATCTTTCGGCGTTCTTCAAGTGGACCGGATTGTTCATCCTCGTGGTCGCCGCCGGGATTCTCGCCAACTCGGTGCAGGCGCTGCATGAAGCCGGGCTGTGGAATCACCTGCAAACGGTGCTGTTCGACTTCAGCGCGACGCTGCCGATGGACGGCCCGCTGGGCTCGGTGCTGGCCGGCATGTTCGGTTATCAGGATGCGCCGACCGTCAGCACCTTGGGCGCGTACCTGATTTATCTGCTGCTGGCACTGGTGATGTTCTTCATGCCCGCGCCTCGCCAGGCGACGCCAACCACTTCCGTTTCCAGCCAATAAGGCCCTTCATGTCTACTACCCAAACCCCTCCGGCCCTGCGTTGGGCGCTGGCCGGCTCGGTGCTGCTGATGATCGCCGCCAGCGGGCTGTTCTGGTACGCCTCGAACATGGCCGCTGCCAAGCGTCAGCACAACCACGACGAAATCGTCGTCAACATCCATCCACACAGTTGCGAGCCGAACGCACTGACGGTGCCGGCCGGCCGCGCCAGTTTCCGCATCGTCAACCGCTCCGAGCGTGCGGTCGAGTGGGAAATTCTCGACGGCGTGCTGGTGGTCGAAGAGCGGGAAAACATCGCGCCGGGCCTGAGCCAGGTGATCAACGCCAACCTGCAACCGGGCGACTATGCGATCACCTGCGGCTTGCTCAGCAACCCGCGCGGCACTTTGCACGTCACATCGACGGCCGCTTCCGATGCCGCCGCCAAGGCCAAGCCATCGATGGTGGCTTTCGTCGGGCCGCTGTCGGAATTTCGCGTGTATCTGGCCGTTCAGGGCAGCGCGTTGATCAAAGCGGCGACGGCGCTGAATCAGGCGATCGCCAGTGGTGATCTGGCGCAGGCGCAAGCGTTGTACCTGCCGGCGCGTGCCGCTTATCAGCGTCTGGCGCCGGCGGCGCAGCGCCTGGCCGAGCTGGACAATCAGATCAATGCCCGCGCCGATTATTTCGAAAAGCGCGAGCAGGATCCGGCGTTCGTCGGTTTCCATCGCCTCGAATACGCGCTGTTCCAGCAGCGCAATCTCGACCATGTCGCGCCGATTGCCCAGCGCTTGCTCGCAGATGTCACCACCCTCAGGCAACAGTTGCTCGCGCAGTCACTGCCGCCGGAGCAACTGGTGGGCATCGTCGTGCGCAACCTCAACAGCCTCGCCGATGTGCGCGCCGGCAGCGGCGAAGAAGAACGCTACAGCCACAGCGACCTCAACGGTTTCGCCGCCAACGCGCAAACCGCGCGCAAGGTCGTCGACCTGTTGCGCCCGATGCTGAGCAAATCCGCTGCTGAGCTGTTACCGAAGATCGACCAGGCGCTGGACGATTTCGACAGCCAGCTCAACGCGTTCAAATCCGCCGATGGCTACGTCAGTTACGACGCCGTGACCGCCGCGCAACGCCAGCAGATCACCGCCAAAGCCAAGGCCCTGGCCACGGCGCTGAATGGCATCGACCCCGCCCTCGGCCTATCCGGCCTGTAAGCAGAAGACCACGATAGATGAACGATTCAGAACCTCTCAACCTGCAACGACGTCGCGTGCTGATGGGCATGGGCGCCGCCGGTGTCGCCCTTGCCGGATCGGCGCTGAGCTGCCCGGCCATGGCCGCGCAGCCTGCGCAAGTCACCGAAGCGCCGAGCAGCGACAAGACCGAAGACCGTCACGACTTCCACGGTGTGCACCAGGCCGGCATCGTCAGCCCGCGCCCGGCCTCCGGAATGCTGGTGGCGTTCGATGTGCTGGCCAGCGATCGCGAAGACCTCGAGCGGCTGTTCCGCACCCTCAACGAACGCATCGCGTTTTTGATGAAGGGCGGCCCGGTCGCGCAGGTCGACCCGAAACTGCCACCGCTGGACTCCGGCATCCTCGGCCCGGTGGTCACCCCGGACAACCTGACCATCACCGTTTCCGTCGGCGATTCGCTGTTCGACGAGCGCTTCGGTCTGGCGGCGGCAAAGCCCAAGCGTCTGCAACGCATGGTCGGCTTTCCCAACGATGCCCTGGACGCCGATTGCTGCCATGGCGACCTCAGTCTGCAGTTCTGCGCCAACACCGCCGACACCAACATTCACGCCCTGCGCGACATCGTCAAGAATCTGCCTGATCTGTTGCTGGTGCGCTGGAAACAGGAAGGCAGCGTCCCGCCGCAAGCGCCGGCCAAACCCGGTGTACCGGCGCAGTCGGCGCGCAACTTTCTCGGTTTTCGCGATGGCTCGGCCAACCCCGATTCCAACGACGCCAAGGCGATGGAGCGGATTGTCTGGGTACAACCGGACAGTGACGAACCGGCCTGGGCTGCCCACGGCAGTTATCAAGCGGTGCGCATCATCCGCAACTTCGTCGAGCGCTGGGATCGCACGCCCTTGCAGGAGCAGGAAAGCATTCTCGGCCGGGTCAAGAGCAGCGGCGCGCCCATCGGCGGCCACAGCGAAAGCGAAGTGCCGGATTACAGCAAGGACCCCGCCGGCAAACTGACCAGGCTCGATGCGCACATTCGTCTGGCCAACCCGCGCACCGCCGCGACCCAGGCCAATCTGATCCTGCGCCGGCCGTTCAACTATTCCAACGGCGTCAACAAGAACGGCCAGCTCGACATGGGCCTGCTGTTCATCTGCTACCAGGCCGATCTGGAAAAAGGCTTTATCACCGTGCAAACCCGACTCAATGGCGAGCCGCTTGAGGAATATCTCAAACCGGTCGGCGGCGGTTACTTCTTCACCCTGCCCGGCGTGACCGGCGATGACGATTTCATCGGTCGCTCGTTACTCGCTGCCACCTCCCAAAACAAAACCGCATGACACCCAACCGACACTGGAGCCGCCCCATGAAAAAGACGCCACTCGCGTTATTGCTGACCCTTGGTTTGCTCAACACCCCGCTAGCGGCGTTCGCCGCGACCGCGCCGCTGGATCTGGTGGGGCCGGTGTCGGACTACAAGATTTACGTCACCGAGAAACTCGATGAGCTGGCCAGCCACACCCAGCAGTTCACCGACGCAGTGAAGAAAGGCGACTTGGCGACCGCGCAGAAGCTCTACGCGCCGACGCGGGTGTATTACGAATCGATCGAGCCGATTGCCGAGCTGTTCAGCGATCTCGATGCGTCCATCGACTCACGTGTCGACGACCACGAAAAAGGCGTGAAGGCTGAAGACTTCACTGGCTTTCACCGGATCGAATATTCGTTGTTCGCGGAGAAGTCCACTAAGGGCCTGGATGCATTGGCCGACGGTTTGAACAAAGACGTGCAGGATCTGCAAACCCGTGTGGCCGGCCTGACCTTCCCGCCGG
>NZ_JASCPT010000016.1:0-66010 GCF_029959775.1 Pseudomonas sp. PS01270
CCTGTTACATCGCTTTCGCGAGCAGGCTCGCTCCCACAGAAAAACGCATTCCAAATGTGGGAGCGAGCCTGCTCGCGAAGAGGGCTGCACTTGTTTCAGGCCTTCTTCTTGTAGGCAATGCAGTCAATCTCAACCTTGCAATCAACCATCATGCTCGCCTGCACACAGGCCCGCGCCGGGGCGTGTTCGGGTTTGAAATACTCGGCGAAGACCTTGTTGAAACTGCTGAAATCCCGTGGATCGTCCAGCCAGACGCCGGCGCGGACCACGTCTTCAAGACCATAACCAGCCTCTTCGAGAATGGCGATCAGGTTCTTCATGGTCTGGTGGGTCTGTTCGACGATGCCGCCAACGATGATCTCGCCATCCACCGCCGGTACCTGGCCGGACACATGCAGCCAGCCATCCGCTTCAACTGCGCGGGCGAATGGACGAGGCTGGCCGCCGGCGGCGGTGCTGCCGGTGCCGTAACGCGTAATGCTCATGGGTGTTTCTCCTGATTGCAAAAGTGCAGATTCAAAACCGCGTGCTCTTGAGAAATTCCGCCAGACGCGGCGATTGCGGGCGTTCGAACAGTTCCTTGGGAGGTCCCTGCTCTTCGATCCGCCCTTGATTCATGAAAACGATCTTGTCCGAGACCTCGAAGGCGAAACGCATTTCGTGGGTCACCAGCAACATGGTCATGCCGTCTTCGGCCAGCCCCTTGATCACGTTGAGCACCTCACCGACCAGTTCCGGGTCGAGGGCTGAGGTGACTTCGTCAAAGAGCATCAGGCTCGGGTTCATCGCAATCGCCCGCGCAATCGCTACGCGCTGTTGCTGACCGCCGGACAACTGACCGGGAAAGTGATTGCGCCGCTCCAGCAGGCCGACACGCTCCAGCCATTTTTCGGCAAGCACCACGGCTTCGTCCTTGTGCATTTTCTTCACCTTGAGCAGGCCCAAGGTGACGTTCTGCAACGCGGTCAGGTGCGGGAAGAGGTTGAATTGCTGGAAGGCCATGCCGGTCATCGCACGATGGCGGGCAATGACCTTTTCCGCATGGCGCACACGTTTACCGTTGACCTCGTCGTAGCCGATGGACTCGCCGTCGAGCAGGATCTGCCCGCCCTGGAATTCTTCGAGCATGTTCACGCAACGCAGCAGCGTGGTTTTGCCCGAACCGCTGGAGCCGATCAGCGTGACGACGTTGCCGCGCTGCATGCTCAGGTCGACACCCTTGAGCACTTCCACCGTGCCGTACTGTTTGTGCAGGCCGCGAATATCCAGCAATGCCTGATCCTGTGAAGCAACTTGAGCTTGAGTCATGGCAGGGCCACCCGCTTTTCAATGTGCCGGCCGAGTAATTCGATGCCGTAGTTGATGACGAAGAACAGAAAACCGGCGAACAGGTAGAACTCCAGGGTCATGAAGTTCCGGGCGATGATCTGTTGCGTGCTGAGCAGCAATTCGGCGACGCCGATCACCGAGAGCAAGGTCGACGCCTTAACGATTTCGGTGGACGAGTTGACCCAGGTCGGCAGGATCTGCCGCAGCGCCTGAGGTAACAGTACGTAGCCGAGGGATTGATAGAACGTCAGGCCGATGGCTTTGCCCGCCTCCATCTGCCCGCGCGGCAAGGCTTGCAGCGCACCACGAACGATTTCGGCGACGTGCGAGCCGCAAAACAGTGTCAGGCCCAGGGCTCCAGCCTGAAACGCACTGATCTGCCAACCGAGCGCCGGCGCCATATAAAAGCAGGCCAGCACCAATACAAACACCGGCGTGCCGCGAATCAGATCGACGTACAGCCGAAACGGCGCGCGCATCCAGAACTTGCCGTAAGTCAGGACCAGGCCGGCAACCACGCCGAGCATGGTGCCCAACACAATGGCCAGCGCCGAGACCTGCACACTGGTCAGAAAGCCCTGCCACAACGGCTCGCGCGCGACCCACAATTCATGCAACCAACTGGGAGATTCGTACATCGCAGCCTCCTATCGGCGGATCGCCAGACGCTGCTCGAGGTAACGCAGCAGCATGGCAATGAGGTAACAGGCCGCGACATACAACGCCGTGGTCACCAGCCAGGTTTCGATCACCCGGTAGCTTTCGACGTTGATCTTGCGCGCGTAATAGGTCAGCTCCGGCACCGCAATCGCAGCCGCCAGCGAGGTGTCCTTGAACAGCGAAATGAAGTTGTTCGACAGCGCCGGCAACACGTTGCGCAGCATCACCGGCACGGTGACGTAAGCCTTGACCTGCCATTCACCGAGACCGATTGCCAGCCCGGCTTCGCGCTGGCCTTTGGGAATGCTCAGCAAGCCGCCACGGAAGACTTCGGTCAGGTACGCGCCGGCATACAGCGACAGCGTGATGATGAACGAAGGAATCTTGTCCAGACGAATGCCAAGGCTGGGCAGTGCAAAGTAGATCAACAGAATCAACACCAGGATCGGCGTGTTACGCACTACCGTGACGTACACCGAGGCCAGCACCCGCAAGGCGCGATGCTTCGACAGCAAGGCAAACGCCATCAGCAGGCCGATCACGCAGCCGATGGCGATCGACACCAGCGCCAGTTGCAAGCCCAGACCGAGCCCCGCCAGCAAGGTGTCGAAATCGCGCCACACGGCGGCAAAGTTCAACTGATAGTTCATGGTCAGCAGTACCTTGAGCGGGGCGACGGTCATCGCCCCACTCTCACGGGATCATTTGAATTCGACTGGGAAACCGATGGCTGGAGATGGCAGATCAACACCGAACCATTGTTTGAACGAGGCGGCGTAGGTCGGGAACTCAACACCGGTCATGGCTTCATGCAGCGCGGTGTTGACGAAGTTCAGCCAGTCCTGATCGCCACGTTTGACGGCGCAGGCGTAAGTCTGCGGGCTCCAGGCATAGCTCGGGCTGCGGTAGCGGCCAGGGTTCTGCACCATCAGGTATTTGACTGAGGACTGATCGGTGGCGGCGGCATCGGCGCGGCCGGAGTTCACGGCCTGGTACATCAGGTCAACGCTGTCGTACTGATCGACCTTGGCTTTGGGCAATGCCTGATGCACCAGTTCTTCGGCGTAGACGTTCTGCAGCACCGCAACGGTGACGTCATCGCCCGCCGCCTGCAGGTCTTCGATTTCCTTGTACTTGCTGTTGTTCGGCAACAGCAGCCCAACACCTTCGCGGTAGTACGGCAGGGTGAACGCGACTTGCTGTGCGCGGCTGGCGGTAACGGTGATGAACTGGCAGCTCATGTCGACCTTGTCGGTGAGCAGATTGGGAATCCGCGCATCGGACGACTGCACCACGAACTCGACCTTGCTCGGGTCGTTGAACAGCCCTTTGGCCACGATCCTGGCGATGTCGATATCAAAACCCTGCAACTTGCCGTCCGCGCCCTGAAAGTGCCACGGCGCATTGGTGCTGCCGGTGCCCACGATCAACTTGCCACGGGCGAGAACACTGTCGAGCTTGCTGTCGGCAGCCTGGGCCAGGCCCATGACCGAGGAAGAAGCCGCAAGAACAAAAACACACGCTTTGAACAAAGAAGGACGGCGATGCATGGCAAGCACTCCAGAATTGTGTTTATTCCGCTATACCGGAACACGGTTTGTTACTACGGAATAAACAGCAGAAAGTGTGCCACAGGAATCTCGCGAAATCTGTAACTGCTTTGAACGCTATTGGAATCAACAAGATATGGTTCGTGGACCAAAGGGTTTGGCCCGACTTAGAACGAAGGAAAGACCTGACACAGCCATTAAAGGGGTAATGCGTTCCCAACTTGGGTCAGATCGCGCCGTTGTGGTGCGAATCAGGGTGACAGTTGAACAAGACCCGGTATCAGCGCTTTAGCGCCTGCCTGTAGACATCCCCACCCTGCCGTTTCCCGACGGCTATCACCGTCACGACAGCACTTCTCGTGGTTACGCAGCCCACCTGTAATTTCTGACAGTAGACCGCGACGCCCCTGCTCCTTTAACGTCAAGGTGCCTACCCGCTCGTTGAAAAGGACCCTTCGATGAACGCCACAAACACAACTTCCGCGCTGGCCCCGGTTTACCGCAAAGCCCTGAAAACCTGGCGTCCGGTCATTCTGTATTTCGCCAATGAACACTGCCCCGCCTGCGAATGGGCCGGGCCGATCTTTCGGCAGATTGCCGAGCCTTACCGACTGCGCGCCAACATTTATATGCTCAACACCAGCCAATCGCCCAAGCACCCGAATGTCACGGGCACGCCAACAGTGCTGTTCTATAAAAACGGCAGGCTGCTGAAAAAGCTCAAAGGTATCGGCACCGAGGAAACCCTGGCGAAGGATATGGCCCGGCATGTCGGCAGAACAAAGGCTCCCGCAACGCCACGCAAACCTCACCATGATCTGGCCTGGCTGAGGCGCACGCTCAAGTCGTTGCGCACCGTCACTGGTTCGCGCCACCGGCTTCTGCGCTGAACCCGACCGGGATTGGACAACCCGCGGTCTGCCTGCTTTGCTGTTGAGCGAACACATTGCGCGCCGCCCGCCGGTTCGGGTGGTTGCCAGGATCGGCGCAGACAGCGGGACAAGCATGTTCGAAACCATTGAAGCGCAAGCGTTGAAGGAAACCGCGTCTAACGAGTTGAGGGAAGAGTTTCTCCAGCGCGAATTCGAACGGCTCAAACCGTTCAGCTTGTTGATCTATGTGGTCAGCATTTTCATGTGGCTGCTGTTTGATCTGATCGTCAGTTTTCTCGGCGGCCAGGGTTTCACGTGGCGCTCGATGGCGTTTCTCGCTGGTTTCGCGCTGTTGACGGTGGTGCTCGGTTTTACGCGCAGGGCTAGCCATTTCGATGTGCTCACCCTGTTGCTGGTCCTGGGATTGACCGTCGGTGTGCGAATGATCGTCGACGGCCTCGCGCCTGCTTCGCACAGCTTGTGGCTGGTGCTGGCCGCAGCGAGCATGTTGTACAGCGTGTCGGTACTGCCGCTGCGGCGCTGGGCGTTCTTTGCGGTACAAGTTGTGATCTGGGTGATCCTCAACCCGTTTCTCGCCACCACTACCGAAATCACTGAACTGCGCGGCGTCCTGACTGCCTGCTACAGCGTGTTCCTCTGCGCGCTCACGGTGTACACCTTTTTGAAATTTCGTGAGGCCAAGCTGAACAACTACCTGATGTCGCGGCTGCTGCTGGATCAGGCCTATAACGACCCGCTGACGCAGATTCCCAACCGACGCTCGTTCATGACCCACGCAGGGCAACGGCTGCTGGCAAGCCCGCGCGAGCGCGATCATTACCTGATGATGATCGACATCGACAACTTCAAGAAGGTCAACGACACCTACGGGCATGACATCGGTGATGAGGTGCTCATTCGCGTCGCTGCCGATATCAAGACAGTGATGATTGCGTTTGACTACGCGCGTATGGGCGGTGAGGAGTTCGCGATCTATCTGGCGGGAGTGCGGCGCGAGGACGTTGAAAGCCTTGCCACGCAACTGTGCCAGTCAGTGCGTGAACAGCCCACCCAGCACCCGGTCACCATCAGCATCGGCATTACCCGGGTGGCTGAGGGTGACTCGTTGAATCAGGCGCTGATCAAGGCGGATGCGGCGTTGTACGAATCAAAGCATACGGGCAAGGACCGCTTTACGTTTCATCAGTAACAAGCGCAGCGACCGCTGCGCCATTCCGCGAATGCTCAAGCCACCTCACGCTCCAGCAACACGCGCGTCACCCGCCGCTCTTCGACCGCTTTGACGGTCAGTTGCCAGCCCTCGTATTCCAGCCGATCACCGGTCATCGGCAACCGATCCAGCAGACTCATGACCAACCCGGCCATGGTCTGATAATCCTCGGTCGGCTCGGCATCGAAGCCGGTACGCTGGCGAACGCGAGCCAAGGGCAGCGCGCCGCTGACCAGAAACCCGCCGCGCTCTTCGACCACATCAGGGCCTTCGATTTCACTGGCATCGGGCAACTCACCGGCGATCGATTCGAGGATGTCGGTCATGGTCAATACGCCGACGAAATCGCCAAACTCATTGACCACGAAGGCGATGTGCGTCGATGCCGCGCGCATCTGCTCCAGGGCATTGAGGATCGAGTAACTGTCGAGCAGATTGACGGTCTTGCGTGCCAGATGCTCAAGGTTCGGCTCGTTGCCCGCCAGATACTCCTTGAGCAGTTCCTTCTTGTGTACGAAGCCAAGCGGCTCGTCCACCGCGCCATCGCGAATCAGCGGCAAGCGTGAATACGACGAATGCATCAACTTCGTGCGAATGGTTTCGGCGTCATCGGCAAGATCAATCAGGTCAACGTCGGCGCGCACCGTCATCAGGTTGCGAATCGGCCGCTCCGCCAGTTGCAGCACACCGCTGATCATCACCCGCTCACGACGGTCGAACAGCTCGGCCACCGGCGCTTCACCGTTGTCCAGCAGGTCGGAGATTTCCTCACCAACCTCCTCCGCCGCCAGCTTGCGGCCACCGAGCAGACGCATCACCGCATGGGCCGTGCGCTCGCGCATCGGGCGCACGCCCTGCATCGAACGTTTGCGCCGAGCCCGGGCGATCTGGTTGAAGACTTCGATGAGGATCGAGAAACCGATGGCGGCGTACAGGTAACCTTTCGGGATATGGAAGCCCAGACCTTCGGCGGTCAGGGCAAAACCGATCATCATCAGGAAGCCCAGACACAGCATGATCACGGTCGGATGCGCGTTGACGAAGCGGGTCAGCGGCTTGCTGGCGACGATCATCAGGCCGATGGAAATGATCACGGCGATCATCATCACCGCCAGTTCATCGACCATGCCCACAGCGGTAATCACCGCATCGAGGGAGAACACCGCGTCGAGCACCACGATCTGCGCCACGATCGGCCAGAACAGCGCGTAGGTTGTGTTGGTCGAGCGCTCGCCGACATGGCCTTCGAGCCGTTCATGCAACTCCATCGTCGCCTTGAACAACAGGAACACGCCACCGAACAGCATGATCAGATCACGCCCGGAGAAGCTCTTGTCGAACACCTCGAACAACGGCTGCGTGAGCGTAACCAGCCAGGAAATGCTCGCCAACAGGCCCAGGCGCATGATCAACGCCAACGACAGGCCGATGATCCGCGCGCGATCGCGCTGATGCGGCGGCAGTTTGTCGGCAAGAATTGCGATGAACACCAGGTTGTCGATACCCAGCACCAGTTCCAGCACGATCAGAGTCAACAGGCCTAACCAGGCTGTGGGATCTGCTAACCATTCCATAAAACGTCTCGATCTCTCTTCAGTGAATTCAGGCGGCCGTACACGGCGAAGTGCAACGCGAAGGCTCAAGAGCCGCGTTATCAACCATAGTCGGAAGTCGGAAGACGGGATGCTGCGAAAGGATCAAGACCGCGCGAAGGCGTGCTGGAGAGTGCTGACTGGGAGGCTCCGAGAGGGTGTTCATGTAGATCCTGAATGAAAAATGGCCTTCGAGCGTACAGCGTCGACCGGCCTGTTCTACAGCGGCAAATCATTTCAAAATCTGTACGAATCAATGTAACCGAAGATTTTCAGCGTTGCTGAAGAAGCCTTCGCGAGCAGGCTCGCTCCCACAGGGTTTGAGCAGCGCGGCGGATTTCAGCGCAAACCCAGCTCATCGATATGCTGATACTGCGCTTGCAGCGCGGTCGCAAGATCCTTCGCCCGGCCCAGTCGAATCGGCCCGCGCTCAATGTCGATCAGCAATCCCGGACACGCCAGCACCGGCAACGCCGACAGTTCTTTCACGCGACCATCGGTCACGATCAGGCAGCGTTGCTGTTCGGCGGGAAAGCGCTTGCGTCTAACCGTCAGCCATTGCTGCGCCTGGTCCAGCGCCGCGAGCAACGGCGTGCCGCCACCGGCGCCCAGACCGTCGAGCCAAGCGCTCAGGCCGCTTGAGGCCTTCAAGCCTTGCACCTGCCATTTCGGCGCAGAACCACTGGCAGTCAGCAACGCCAGCCGCGCCCGCTGGTGGTAAGCATCGTCGAACAACTGCGCGAGCAGGCCCTTGGCATCGCTCAAGGCCTGATGGCGACGGGTCGAAGCCGACGCGTCGACGATCACCAGCCAAATTTCATGGGGCGAACGGGTGCGCTGTTGAAACAGCAAATCGGCGCGGCGCTGCGGGCGGCCATTGAGCAGCGTGCCCGGCCAGTTCACCGAACCGCTGCTGGCGCTCTGGCGTTGGCCCTGGCGGCCATTGTCGAGTTGTCCGGCACGGGGTCTGGCATTCGCCCCCGCGTCGGATCGAGGGCGAATGCCTAGGGCTTTTTTGCCAGTGGCGGCCAACTCGGAAGTTCGCGGCGGGCACCGGTGGCTTGCGCCGTTGCCGGCATCTCGCCCCACTGGCCCTGGCCTTCGCCGGATTTGCTGTCTGTGCCTGACGGAGATTGCGCTTGTGATTGGGCGCTGGATGAAGGGTGTTCGCGACGGCGATGGCGCAGGGCAAATTCGGCCACCGCGTCGATGTCCTCTTCAGCAATCGCATCCGCCCCACGCCACGCCGCATGGGCGCGGGCCGCGCGCAACCAGACCAGATCGGCGCGCAAGCCATCGACGCCAGCAGCGAAACAACGCTCGGTAATCAACGCCAATGCCGCGTCATCCAGCGGGATGGCTGCCAAGCGCTCGCGGGCGCTTTCACAGCGCGAACGCAGGATGTGTTGCTCGCTCGCCCACTGCGCGCAGAACCCTTGTGGATCGCTGTCGAAATCCAGCCGCCGGCGAATGATCTGTCCGCGTTCGGCGGGCGCGGTGTGGCCGCTCAGGGCAACGTTCAAGCCGAAGCGGTCAAGCAGTTGCGGCCGCAGCTCGCCCTCTTCCGGGTTCATGGTGCCGATCAGGACGAATTTGGCCGAATGCCGATGGGAAATGCCGTCACGCTCGATCAGATTGGTACCGCTGGCGGCGACATCGAGCAGCAGGTCGACCAAGTGATCGGGCAGCAGATTGACCTCATCGACATAGAGCACGCCACCGTCAGCCTTGGCCAGAACACCGGGCGAAAACTGCGCGCGACCGTCGCTGAGGGCAGCATCGAGATCGAGGGTGCCGACCAGCCGCTCTTCGGTAGCGCCCAACGGCAAAGTGACGAACTGGCCGCTGGCGAGCAGGTCCGCCAGGCCCCGGGCCAGCGTCGACTTGGCCATGCCGCGCGGACCTTCGATGAGTACGCCGCCGATTTTCGGGTCGATGGCGGTCAGGCACAGGGCGAGCTTCAGGTCATCGGCGCCGACCACGGCGGAGAGTGGGAAATGCGGGGTGTCGGTCATTTGGGTTTTCCCTTTCGTGGTCTTTGGTGTGCTTGAGTTTTAGTGGCGTGTCAGTTGGGTGGCCCTCACCCTAACCCTCTCCCAGAGGGAGAGGGAACTGATCTGGGTGCTCTTGCAAGTTGCGCCGACCTGAATTATCGAGTTGAACTCAGGCCTCAAAACCAACACAAATCGGCTCCCTCTCCCTCCGGGAGAGGGCTGGGGTGAGGGTAGCTTTTTAGCGGCTACATATCTTCCTCGATATCCAACAGCAAATTCTCCAGCGCCTCTTTATAAGCCCCAGGCTCCTGCCACATCCCGCGCTGCTGCGCTTCGAGCATGCGTTCGGTCATGTCGCGCAGAGCATGCGGATTATGTTCACGAACAAAATCCCGGGTCGCCGGATCGAGCAAATATGCCTCCGCCAGCAACGCGTACTGATGGTCATCGATCAACTGCGTGGTCGCATCGAAAGCGAACAGATTATCAACCGTCGCCGCCAGTTCGAACGCGCCTTTGTAGCCGTGACGCTTGACCCCGTCGATCCACTTCGGATTCGCCGCGCGCGAGCGCACCACACGGTTCAACTCTTCCTTCAGGGTACGAATCTTCGGCAGATCCGGCTGGCTGTGATCACCGTGATAACTGGCCGCCGCTTCGCCGCGCAGCGTCTCCACCGCCGCGAGCATGCCGCCATGGAACTGGTAGTAATCGTTGGAATCGAGCAAGTCATGCTCGCGGTTGTCCTGGTTCTGCAGAACTGCCTGGACTTGGCTCAGACGCTGGCTGAACTGCTCGCGGGCAGCCGTGCCCTCGTCGGCGCCGCCGTAAGCGTAGGCGCCCCAGTTCAGGTAAACCTCGGCGAGGTCTTCGCGGGTCTGCCACAGACGCCCATCGATGGCGCCTTGCACCCCGGCGCCGTAAGCTCCCGGTTTTGCGCCGAAGATGCGCCACCCGGCCTGACGCAGCGCGGTATCTTCATCGACGCCCGACTGCAACAGCGCTTGGCGTTCGGCGCGCACCTTGGCGGCCAATGGGTTCAAGTCATCCGGCTCATCCAGCGCGGCCACCGCTTGCACGGCGGCGTCGAACAGGCGGATGAGATTGGCAAACGCATCACGGAAAAAGCCCGAAACCCGCAGCGTCACGTCGACCCGGGGACGATCGAGCAGACTCAGCGGCAGAATCTCGAAATCATCCACGCGCTGACTGCCCGTGGCCCAGACCGGACGCACGCCCATCAACGCCATGGCCTGAGCGATGTCATCGCCGCCGGTGCGCATGGTTGCGGTGCCCCACACGGACAAGCCGAGTTGGCGCAAGTGATCGCCGTGGTCCTGCAAGTGTCGTTCAAGGATGAGCGTCGCCGACTGGAATCCGATGCGCCACGCGGTGGTAGTCGGCAGATTGCGCACGTCCACCGAATAGAAGTTGCGCCCGGTGGGCAGCACGTCGAGACGACCACGGCTCGGAGCACCGCTGGGGCCGGCGGGGACGAAACGACCGCTGAGGGCGTCAAGCAGACCGCGCATTTCGGCCGGGCCACAAGCGTCGAGCCGTGGGGCGACGACTTCGCGCAGATGCTCGAGTATCGAATTAACCTCCGCGTACCCCGACCCTTGTGGGAGCGAGCCTGCTCGCGAACTCGGTGTGTCATTCAACAATGATTTACCTGACGCACCGCTTTCGCGAGCATGCTCGCTCGCACAGGGGACATTCAGTGTTTGGGAGATCAGGTCTGCGGCAAATAACTCGAGGCGTTCGCGGGTGTCGCCGGCGGTGCGCCAGACTTCTGCGCTGAGGGTCTGCAACTCGGTCGGACGCGGGCCGTTCCAAGGATCGGCCAAGGCGCAATCCAGCGGATCAAAACCGAGATCAAACGCTTTGGCCAGTGCTCGCAGCAGACTCGACTGCGAGCCTTTGCCGTCACCGCGCGGGATGCGCAGCAACGCCAGCAAGGTATCGATACGCAAGCGCCCGCTCGGCGATTCGCCAAAAATGTGCAACCCGTCGCGAATCTGCGATTCCTTCAGGTCGCACAGATAAGTGTCCAGACGCGGCAACCAGATCGCCGCATCGGCATCGCTGTCCAGCGCGGCATCCAGTTGCAATTCGCGGTCGATTTGCGTGTCCCGCACCAGTTGCAGAATGTCGCGTTGCAACTCACGGGCGCGGCGCGGATCGAGCAGTTGCGCCTCGTAATACTCGTCGGCGAGCAGCTCCAGATTGCGCAGCGGCCCGTAGGTTTCGGCGCGGGTCAGTGGCGGCATCAGGTGGTCGATGATCACCGCTTGCGTGCGCCGTTTGGCCTGGGCGCCCTCGCCCGGATCGTTGACGATAAACGGATAGATATTTGGCAGCGGGCCGAGCAACGCATCCGGCCAGCAGTTTTCCGATAGCCCAACGCCCTTGCCCGGCAGCCATTCGAGATTGCCATGCTTGCCGACGTGGATCACGCCGTGGGCACCGTAGGTGTTGCGCAACCAGAAATAGAACGCCAGATAGCCGTGCGGCGGAACCAGATCCGGGTCGTGGTACACCGCGCTCGGATCGACCTGATAACCGCGTGCAGGCTGAATGCCGACAAAGGTCAGACCGAAGCGCAGACCGGCGATCATCAGCCGGCCGTCGCGACACATCGGATCGTTGTGTGGCGATCCCCAACGCTCGACTACCGCAGCGCGATTCGCCTCCGGCAACGCGTTGAACATTGCCAGGTAATCGTCCATCGCCAGGCTTTGCTGGCACGGGCGCAGGTCGAGACTGTCGAGGTCGTTGCTGACACCGCCGAGCAATTGCTGGATCAGCTCGGTGCCGCTATCGGGCAACTCGGCCGTGATCGGATAACCTTCAGCACGCAATGCGCGGAGGATATTCAGCGCCGCCGCCGGCGTATCGAGGCCGACGCCATTGCCGATGCGGCCGTCGCGGGTCGGGTAGTTGGCGAGGATCAACGCGATGCGTTTTTCGCCGTTCGGCACGTGTGCCAAAGCAACCCAGCGCCGCGCCAGTTCGGCGACGAAATCCATGCGTTCGGGCTGGGCGCGATAGCAGACCACATCGGACTGACTGCGCTCGCTGCGCCACGCCAGATCCTTGAAGCTGATCGGTCGGCTGATGATGCGCCCGTCAAGCTCCGGCAAAGCAATGTGCATCGCCAGATCGCGCGGCCCAAGGCCCTGTTCGCTGTCGCGCCAGCCGGGCTCATTGTCCTGGGCGCAGATCGCTTGAATCACCGGAATGTTGCGGCGAAACGGGCGCAGATGCGGCGCTTCGGGGCTGGACTGGGCAAAACCGGTGGTGTTGAGAATCACCCCCGCCTCGACTTCATCCAGCCAGTCCTCGACAACCGACAGACAACCGGGTTCTTTCAGACTGGCCACCGCGATCGGCAGCGGATTGAGCCCGGCTGCCTGCAAACGCTGACAGAACACATCGATGAACGCGGTGTTCGCCGCCTGCAAATGCGAGCGATAAAACAACAGCGCCGCCACCGGTTGACCGGGCAGCCATTCGGCTTGCCAGTCGCTCAGGGCAGCGCTGTTTTTCTGTGGGTGATAAATCGCCGTGCGCGGCAGGGTTTGCGGCTCGTTCCACGGGTAATCGCGGGCGAACCATTGGTTGCCCAGGCAACGGAAGAAATCCAGCGCATTGCCCATGCCGCCCTGACGCAGAAATTGCCAGAGTCGATCGCGTACTTCGGCGCTGACCGTGCTCAAGTCACTGAGCTCGGGGTCCGGGCGGTCATCGCCGGGCACCAGAATCAGTTGCACGCCGCGTTCGGACAACTCGACCAGCCGCTCGACACCGTAGCGCCAATAGGCAATGCCGCCATGCAGGGAGATCAGAATGACCTTGGCGTGGCGCAGGACTTCGTCGACATACAGATCGACCGAGGCATGATTCTGCACCTGCATCGGGTTGGCCAGACGCAGGCTCGGATAGTCATCCGGCAATTGCTGCGCAGCCTCGGCAAGCAGCGCCAGGCTGGAATCGCCGCTGCACAGGATCACCAGCTCGGCGGGGGTTTGTCCGAGGTCGGCAATGTTGTCGTCCGAGACGAATCCGCCGGGCTGGGTCCTGAGCAGGTGCATGGCTTAAACGCTGAGCGCAGCGCGCAATTGCGCTTCGAGTTGTGCGGCATCGAGTTCCTGACCGATCAGCACCAGACGCGTGACGCGCGCTTCTTCGGCGCCCCACTGACGGTCGAAATGCTTGTCGAAACGCGTGCCCACACCCTGGATCAACAGGCGCATCGGCTTGTTCGGAATCGCCGCGAAGCCTTTCACGCGCAGAATGCCGTGTTGCACCACGAGTTGCGTCAGCGCATCGAGCAGCAGGCTTTCGTCGGCTTGCGGCAGTTCGATGGAGATCGAATCGAAGGCGTCGTGATCGTGGTCGTCGTCATCACCGTCGTGATGGTGATCGTGGTGACTGTGGCGGCTGTCGATGTGTTCCTCGGAGCCGGCACCGAGGCCGATCAACACGTCGAGCGGCAGGCGGCCATTGCTGGCTTCGATGATTTTCACTGCTGGCGGCAGCTCTTCGGCGACTTCAGCGCGCACCCGAGCCAGATCTTCCGCGCTGGTCTGGTCGGCCTTGTTGAGGATGACCAGGTCAGCACTGGCCAGTTGATCGGCGAACAATTCGTGCAGCGGCGACTCGTGATCAAGGTTCGGATCGAGTTTGCGCTGGGCATCGACCTGATCCGGGAACGCGGCGAAGGTGCCAGCAGCGACGGCCGGGCTGTCGACCACGGTAATGACTGCATCGACGGTGCAGGCACTGCGAATTTCCGGCCACTGGAAGGCTTGCACCAACGGCTTGGGCAGGGCCAGGCCGGAGGTTTCGATGAGAATGTGATCGAGGTCACCTCGACGGGCGACCAGTTCGCGCATCACCGGGAAGAATTCTTCCTGCACGGTGCAGCACAGGCAGCCGTTGGCCAGCTCATAAACGCGGCCGCTGGCCTCTTCTTCGGTGCAGCCGATGGTGCATTGCTTGAGGATTTCACCGTCGATGCCGAGCTCGCCAAACTCGTTGACGATCACCGCGATGCGCCGGCCCTGAGCGTTATCGAGCATGTGCCGCAGCAGCGTGGTTTTGCCCGAACCGAGGAAACCGGTGACGATGGTGACGGGGAGTTTGGCCAGTGTTTTCATCGGTATGCCCTTTGGCAAGCGGCGGGCATACGGGACGAGAACCGGCAGCGCGCATGCACGCCGGAAGCATTCGCCACCGGATCACCCCGCCCGGTTGTAGTGAGAATCTGTGACGAGGCAGGTCTCCTGGCTGACGGCGTTCAGGCGCTGGGCCTGGCGTCCATTGCGCCTTCCCGCTGGCTCATCGGTTGAGCTGGCAGTGGCGTGGCAACGAACATCACCGTTCACAGTTGCGGGGGCAGCCGCGGCTTTGACCGCGTTCCCTTCTTAGCTTCGGCGAGTGCCGAAGAACCTCGAAAGCGCAAGGCTACGCATGGGTCCGTCGTGGGTCAATGGTCGGTGAGTCTGAAACTGGGGGTATATCCGTTGCTGCGGTAACGGCTTCTTAAGGTTTTGCTCTTACAGCGAGTCCCTTTTTCAAACGCCGGAGTGCCGGCACAGCAAAAAGGAACCAAAAGGCTTTGCCCCGGCGTACGGCCCGCTCGCTGGGGCTCGGGGTACCTTCGTTACGGGACCGATCCGGGCGCAGCCTGCTGAAGGGGCAAAAGATCAAAGCCAAAGCAAAAGCCAGATCTAGAGCCCCTCACCCTAGCCCTCTCCCCGAGGGAGAGGGGACTGACCGAGGTGTTTAGGCGAAATACGCCGACTTGCGATATCGAGTCGAATGCAGATTCTGAAAAGCCCGCAAATCGGCTCCCTCTCCCTCGGGAGAGGGCTGGGGTGAGGGGAGAATCCAACACAGATCCAAAGCAGACCACACGCTTTTCACCACTCAACAATGAGCGTTAGCTCGAGTGCTCTTGATCTTGATCCACCGGCGACGTCGGAAGGCTGAGCGGAGGGATTGATCCGGGCGTGGGAGCGCAGCGACCGTACGACGCAGTCGTACACAGCGGAAGGAGGTGCAGCGAAGCAAACCGTAGCCGCTGCGCCCGGATCAGTCCCGCAGCGAAGGAACCCGAGCCTGCGAGGGCCGAACGTAGGAGCAAGCCTTTTTGGGTACTTTTTCGGCGTTTGGAAAAAGTGCCTCGCCGTAAGGGCGAAACCGTAATCAGCAACACCCGCAGCAACGGATATACACACAAAAACATCAGAAAAATACCCCCACTGCAGCACCGAAAACTCCCCGAAAATTGACTAAAAACCCAAACCCATGTTCTCCTGCCCACCTTGTTACGGGTGCCCTTCACAGGGTGAAACGGGAAACCGGTGAATCATGTGCTTTACTCAAAGCCATGTCAGTCCGGTGCTGCCCCCGCAACGGTAAGCGAGCGAAGCGTCAGACCACTGTGCCCCGGCATGGGAAGGTGACGCTTGCAGGTCGGCCTCGTGCCAACCCCTCGCAAGCCCGGAGACCGGCCCGCAACACCCAGCACGCGCAAGCGCCGCTGACCACAAACAAACCCGCGGTGGGCGGGCGCTGTTCGAAATCCCTGCGTGCCCGGCTCGCAGGGATTTTCATGCGCTCTGTTTACCCGCTGACATTTCAGAGGGAAGCGCTATGTCGATCATCAGCAATACCGTCAGCCACACTGACCACATCTCCAGCAGCACCACACTCGGCCAACGCGTGGCCGCCGCCCTCTTCGCCTCGATCCTCGGTGCCAGCCTGGTCTGGTTCGCCGGTTTCTCGCACATCGAAGCGGTGCACAACGCCGCCCACGATACCCGCCACAGCGCCGCGTTCCCGTGCCACTGAGGCTTGCCGAGATGATCAAGCGTATCGCGCAAACCGCAGGCTTCACCGGCTTGCTGGCCGCCCTGCTGCTGACCCTGCTGCAGAGTTTCTGGGTATCGCCACTGATTCTGCAGGCCGAAACCTTCGAGAAATCCGAACCGGTCGCGCAAGTTCACGAACACGCCGCCGGCACCGCCGCCCACAGCCATGATGGCGAAGCCTGGGAGCCGGAAGACGGCTGGCAGCGCGTGGTATCGACCACTGGCGGCAATCTGGTGGTGGCGGTGGGTTTCGCCCTGATGCTCGCCGGCCTGTACACCTTGCGCGCGCCGACCAAGACCTCGCAAGGGCTGCTCTGGGGTCTGGCCGGTTACGCGACGTTCGTTCTCGCGCCGACCTTGGGCCTGCCACCTGAATTGCCGGGCACTGCGGCCGCCGATCTGGCATCGCGGCAGATCTGGTGGATCGGCACTGCCGCTTCGACCGCCGTCGGCCTGGCACTGATCGCCTTCAGCCGCCACTGGCTGATGAAGCTTCTCGGTGTGGCGATTCTCGCCGTGCCGCATGTGATCGGCGCGCCGCAACCGCAGGTGCATTCGATGCTTGCCCCAGAGGCACTGGAAACCCAGTTCAAAATCGCTTCGCAGCTGACCAACGTCGCGTTCTGGCTGGCCTTGGGCCTGATCAGTGCATGGTTGTTCCGCCGCAAAAGCGCAGGCCCATATCAGGCATGACCGATGACCGCGCAGCGCCGACCCTGGTGGTCGGCCTCGGCTGCCAGCGGGGCTGCCCGGCCAGTACGTTGCGTGCGTTACTCGATCAAGCGTTGCAGGCGCACCGCATCGAGCTGCGAGCGGTCAAGGCTTTGGCGAGTATCGACCTCAAGCGCGACGAACCGGGGTTGCTGGAACTGGCCACACAATTGAACCTGCCGCTGCAGTATTTCAACAGTGCCGAACTGGCGCCCTATCAGCAGCGCCTCAGCCATCAATCGCAGATCGCCTTTGAGCGCACCGGCTGCTACGGCGTGGCGGAAAGCGCCGCGCTGGCTCTCGCCGAGCAACTGATTCAGGCGCCGGCGAAACTGCTGATCCACCGGCAGAAATATGCGCAGGCCACGCTGGCATTGGCCGGCGCTGCATAAAATCCCGATAATCCCCGCCATTGATCATGAGCACGCTTCATCTGCAGTGGGGCTGCGCCTCTTCACAAGGATTCAACGATGACCGTCTACTTCATCGGCGCCGGCCCCGGCGACCCGGAACTCATCACCGTCAAAGGCCAACGGCTGATTCGCAGCTGCCCGGTGATCATTTATGCCGGTTCGCTGGTACCCGCAGCGGTGCTGGAAGGTCATCAGGCCGAAACCGTGGTCAACAGCGCTGAACTGCATCTGGAACAGATCATCGACCTGATCAGGACGGCCCATGCCAAAGGCCAGGATGTTGCCCGCGTGCATTCGGGGGATCCAGGTCTGTACGGCGCGATTGGTGAGCAGATCCGCTACTTGCGTGAGCTGAGCATTCCTTTCGAGATCATTCCGGGCGTGACCGCCACGGCTGCATGCGCAGCGCTGCTGGGCGCCGAGTTGACCCTGCCGGACATTTCGCAAAGCGTGATCCTGACCCGTTACGCCGACAAGACCGCGATGCCCGTTGGCGAGGAGCTGGCCAGCCTGGCGCAGCATGGCGCGACCATGGCCATTCATTTGGGGGTCAATCATCTGGAAAAGATTTTGGTTGAATTGCTGCCGCATTACGGCGCGGACTGCCCGATTGCCGTGATTCACCGCGCGACATGGCCGGATCAGAACTGGGTCGTCGGTACACTGGCGGACATTGCCGCAAAGGTCGAGGCCAAAGGGTTTCGGCGTACGGCGCTGATTCTGGTCGGGCGGGTGCTGGGCAGCGAGGTGTTCAGCGAGTCTTCGTTGTATCGCGCCGGGCATGCGCATTTGTACCGACCGTGAGTGGAACGCGGAGCGTCCCGGGCTGCATGCCCACGCGGAGCGTGGGCATGATCAAGCCACAGGCATAAAAAACGGCGCTCACGGGCGCCGTTTTTCATGTTCGCAGCGAACGCCTTAGTAGTAGGCGTTTTCTTTCTGCGTGTGGTCGGTCACATCGCGAACGCCCTTGAGCTCCGGGATGCGCTCGAGCAGAGTGCGCTCGATGCCTTCCTTCAAGGTCACGTCGGCCTGGCCGCAGCCCTGGCAACCGCCACCGAACTGCAACACGGCAATGCCGTCCTCGACCACATCGATCAGGCTGACCTGACCGCCGTGGCTGGCCAGCCCCGGGTTGATCTCGGTTTGCAGGTAGTAGTTGATGCGCTCGTTGACCGGGCTGTCGGCATTGACCATCGGCACCTTGGCATTTGGCGCCTTGATGGTCAGCTGGCCGCCCATACGGTCGGTGGCATAGTCGACAACGGCGTCGTCAAGAAACGCTTCGCTGAAGGAATCGATGTAGGCGGTGAAGCTTTTCAGCCCCAGCGCGGTATCTTCGGGTTTCTCTTCGCCTGGCTTGCAGTAGGCAATGCAGGTTTCGGCGTACTGGGTACCAGGCTGGGTGATGAAGACACGGATGCCGATGCCCGGGGTGTTCTGCTTGGAGAGCAGATCGGCCAGGTAATCATGGGCGGCGTCGGTAATGGTAATAGCGGTCATAAAAACTCCTCGCAGGCTTGGGCGCAGTTTACGCCAATCGGCGCGGCTGACAAAGTCCTAGTATTTTTGTCGGGAAAGAATCCCGGCATATGCCTGCGAATGCTCAAAGGTTCTCGTACCGGTTCATATCCAGCACACCCTCTTCCACCGGATCGGTTTCGTGGATGTACTGGCTCAGATCGTGGAAATACAGCCAGAACTGCGGATGACTGCGACGAATGCCCCAGCGTTCGACGATTTTTTCGAACCGATTGGCATCCCTGGCATTCTCCATGGCATCGACAAACGCTGGCACCTGCTCGGCCGGTACGTTGAACATGAAGTTCGGGTAACTGCTGAGTACGCCCGGATAGATCGTCAAGGTGTCGAGACCCGGTTGATAGCGCAGCGACTCACCGAGCAGAAACGCCACGTTGCTGTGCGCGCGGTTGCGCAGCACGCTGTAGACCTCGCGCTTGCCGCTGGCGGTTTCGACACGCAGCAAGGTCGCTTCGGGCATCTGGTCGATGACTTTCAACCCTGCGGCCGGTCGCGAGGCCAGACGGCTCAGGGCCTGCTCGGCGCTCTGCAACGCCGGATCAATATTCGGTCGCGAGCAATAAGCGCCGTCGCAGCGATTGATCGGGTCTGGCCGCGCGTTCAGATCACCGTAGCGCGCCAGCAACTGCATGGCGAAATCATGTTTCGGGTCTTTTTCGTCGAGTTTGAGCGCGGTCGGTTTGTCGTCATCGATGGCCTCGTAATCGAGCCACATCTTGAACTGGCCGCCGTCCTGGTACCAATCGTTGAGGTAATCCTCGCGCGAGTCAGCGGGCATCAGGCGCAGGAAGTTCTGCTCGGCGCCGTTACGGATCAGGTCGAAATACAGACGGGTCTGCGCCTGATGGGAGACGTTTCCGAACACGTCGAAATTGACCGCGAGCTGATAGTAGGTGCGCTCGAGCAGTGGATAGTCGAACAGCCACATGGTTTGCGGCACCTCACCGATCAGCCCCTTGGTCACCGAAGCGCTGTCGAAGTGGCGGAAAATGCTCAGCAAGGCGTTGTCGTTGCCGGCCCACAGCGTCGACCAGCTCGGCGCCGGCAGATCGGCGTAGCTGTCGCGGCGCAAGGCTTCGTATTCGTTGCGCTTGTCGCGGTAGTTGCGCCACAGGCTCAGCACGCTGCCGACATCGTCGTTCTGCCCCGGCATCGCCAGCAGCGGCGTGGCCTGGCCACGGTAGTTCGGGTCGGTGATGTAGAGGTCATGCTCCGGGGCCTGGAACAGCGCCCAGAAGTTGTCGCGGATCACGTCGGTCGCGATCTGCCCACGGCACACCGGGCCGCGAATGAAGGTGCGGACGAAGTATTCGGCGTTATCGAGCATGAATTGATAGCGCGCCTGCGCCGGAATCGCCTCGAAGGTGGCAAACGGATTGGCGCGGCTTTGCGGCCCGTAACCCGGCAGCGCATTGACCTGCCAGTTGCCGTTGTAGAACAGGCTCTTGATCCGCGCCATTTTCGCCGCGCTCAGCGGATAAGTGATGTGCGTCTTGTGCACGATCACCCCCTGCACCGGCCACAAGCGGTAATACACCTGCGTGCCCGGGTCGTCGTTGGGGCGGCGCGTGGCGATCAGGTCGATCGGCTGGCCGCTCGGAGTACGCGACCGCACCCACTGGAAATAATGCCCCGGCTCGCCGTCCTTGAAATAGATGTGCGCCAGATACCAGTGTTCGAACAACCAGCGCCCCACCAGACTCTGCCGCGCACCGGGAGCATTGAGCAGGTTTTCCCACTGCAGGATCTGCATGGCCTCTTTGGCACTCGGCGCCAGGCTCTGCTCGTCGATCGGCGCGCCAGACGCCAGCCAGCGCTGCAGGGTCTGGTATTGCTGGTCGGTCAGGCCAGTGACCGCCAGCGGCATGCCCTCTTTCGGGTGCGCGCCGGCATATCCGTCGAACTCCGCAGGCATTGCGCATAGATTGTTGCGATTGAGCCCCAGGACAATGTCTTCGGGCAGCTTGGCATTCGGCGTCAGCGGCGTCTTGTGGCCGAGTTCAAGCATGCGTGCCATCAGCGCAGCCTGACTGCCTTGGGCGTCGAGCACCGAATAGAAGTCTTTCTGCTGCCAGGCGCGCTTGCCGAAGGCGTCGTAAAACAAGCGCGTGGTCGGTGCAGCCTGGGTGCGTTCGCCGTCGTACACCGGCATCTTGCTCGCGCCACGGGCGGCGCCTTCACCACTGCCGAGATTGAGCTGACAGGCCGAGTCATAGCAGGCATGGCAGGCTACGCACTTCTCGGTAAAGATCGGTTGGATATCGCGGGTGTAGGAGATGGAAGAAGAAATGGCAGGATCTTGCGCCGCAACGCTCCCGCTCAGGACCAGCAACCATAAACTGATGAAGCGGTGCGGCATGCTGCTGATCTCGATGATAAAAAAGGCTGCGATTCTACCGTTATGACGCTCGTACCAACATGAGCGATATTCATGCAAAAGCTGCACATGCTCCAAAAGCGCACAGGTTTGCTATGATCCCGCTCCTTCGTAATGGTCTTTCCGAGTAGTCCACATGTCCGATCGCAGCGTCCGCCTTCAAGCTCTCAAGCAAGCCCTCAAAGAGCGCATCCTGATTCTCGACGGCGGGATGGGCACGATGATCCAGAGCTACAAGCTCGAAGAACAGGATTATCGCGGCAAGCGCTTCGCGGACTGGCCGAGCGACGTCAAGGGCAACAACGACCTGCTGGTGATCACCCGTCCGGACGTGATCGGCGGCATCGAAAAAGCCTATCTGGACGCCGGCGCCGACATTCTCGAAACCAACACTTTCAACGCCACGCGCATTTCCATGGCCGATTACGGCATGGAAGAGCTGGCGTACGAGTTAAACGTAGAAGGCGCACGTCTGGCGCGCAAGATTGCCGACGCCAAGACCGCCGAAAACCCGGCCAAGCCGCGCTTCGTTGCCGGCGTGCTCGGCCCGACCAGCCGCACCTGCTCGCTGTCGCCCGACGTCAATAACCCCGGCTACCGCAACGTCACCTTCGATGAGCTGGTGGAAAACTACACCGAAGCCACCAAAGGTCTGATCGAGGGCGGCGCCGACCTGATCCTGATCGAAACGATCTTCGACACCCTCAACGCCAAAGCGGCGATCTTTGCCGTACAAGGTGTATTCGAAGAGCTGCACATCGAATTGCCGATCATGATTTCCGGGACCATCACCGACGCCTCCGGTCGTACCCTGTCCGGCCAGACCACCGAAGCGTTCTGGAACTCGGTGGCCCACGCCAAGCCGATTTCCGTAGGTCTGAACTGCGCCCTCGGCGCCAGCGAACTGCGTCCGTACCTGGAAGAGCTGTCGAACAAGGCCAGCACCCACGTTTCCGCGCACCCGAACGCCGGCCTGCCGAATGAATTCGGCGAGTACGACGAACTGCCCTCGCAAACCGCCAAAGTCATCGAGGAATTCGCCCAGAGCGGTTTTCTCAACATCGTCGGCGGTTGCTGCGGCACCACGCCGGGCCACATCGAAGCCATCGCCAAAGCCGTGGCCGGTTACGCGCCACGTCAGATTCCGGACATTCCCAAGGCC
This sequence comes from Pseudomonas sp. PS01270, assembly GCF_029959775.1. NCBI lineage: Bacteria > Pseudomonadati > Pseudomonadota > Gammaproteobacteria > Pseudomonadales > Pseudomonadaceae > Pseudomonas > Pseudomonas sp. PS01270. Next base: position 22,315 of record NZ_JASCPT010000016.1, read on the forward strand.
TGCCGCCTCTCCGGTCTGGAGCCGTTCACCATCGATCGCAGCTCGCTGTTCGTCAACGTTGGCGAGCGCACCAACATCACCGGTTCGGCAAAATTCGCCCGCCTGATCCGTGAAGACAACTACACCGAAGCCCTCGAGGTCGCTCTGCAGCAGGTCGAGGCCGGCGCGCAGATCATCGACATCAACATGGACGAGGGCATGCTCGATTCGAAGAAGGCCATGGTCACCTTCCTCAATCTGATCGCCGGCGAACCGGATATCTCGCGCGTGCCGATCATGATCGACTCGTCGAAATGGGAAGTCATCGAAGCCGGCCTCAAGTGCATCCAGGGCAAGGGCATCGTCAACTCGATCAGCATGAAAGAAGGCGTCGAGCAGTTCATCCATCACGCCAAGCTATGCAAGCGCTACGGCGCTGCGGTGGTGGTGATGGCCTTCGACGAAGCCGGCCAGGCCGACACCGAAGCGCGCAAGAAAGAGATCTGCAAACGCTCCTACGACATTCTGGTCAACGAAGTCGGCTTCCCGCCGGAAGACATCATCTTCGACCCGAACATTTTCGCCGTCGCCACCGGCATCGAAGAGCACAACAACTACGCCGTCGACTTCATCAATGCCTGCGCCTACATCCGCGATGAGCTGCCGTACGCGCTGAGCTCCGGCGGTGTGTCGAACGTGTCGTTCTCGTTCCGTGGCAACAACCCGGTGCGTGAGGCGATTCACTCGGTGTTCCTGCTCTACGCGATCCGCGCCGGGCTGACCATGGGCATCGTCAACGCCGGCCAGCTGGAGATCTACGATCAGATCCCGGTCGAGCTGCGCGACGCGGTCGAAGACGTGATCCTCAACCGCACCCCGGACGGCACCGACGCCCTCCTCGCCATCGCCGACAAGTACAAGGGCGACGGCAGCGTCAAGGAAGCCGAGACCGAAGAGTGGCGTAACTGGGACGTCAACAAACGTCTGGAACACGCGCTGGTCAAGGGCATCACCACGCACATCGTTGAAGACACCGAAGAATCCCGCCAGTCGTTCGCGCGGCCGATCGAAGTGATCGAAGGCCCGTTGATGTCCGGCATGAACATCGTCGGCGACCTGTTCGGCGCGGGCAAAATGTTCCTCCCGCAGGTGGTGAAATCCGCGCGCGTGATGAAGCAGGCCGTGGCGCACTTGATTCCGTTCATCGAACTCGAGAAAGGCGACAAGCCGGAAGCCAAGGGCAAGATCCTCATGGCTACGGTCAAGGGCGACGTGCACGACATCGGCAAGAACATCGTCGGCGTGGTGCTCGGTTGCAACGGCTATGACATTGTCGACTTAGGCGTGATGGTTCCGGCCGAAAAGATTCTGCAGGTTGCCAAAGAACAAAAGTGCGACATCATCGGCCTCTCCGGCCTGATCACTCCGTCGCTGGACGAGATGGTCCACGTTGCCCGCGAAATGCAGCGTCAGGATTTCCATCTGCCACTGATGATCGGTGGCGCGACCACGTCGAAAGCGCACACCGCGGTGAAGATCGAACCGAAGTACAGCAACGATGCCGTGGTCTACGTGACCGACGCCTCGCGCGCCGTCGGCGTGGCGACTCAGTTGTTGTCCAAGGAACTCAAGGCCGGTTTCGTCGAGAAGACCCGCCTGGAATACATCGACGTGCGCGAGCGTACGTCGAATCGCAGCGCCCGTACCGAACGCCTGAGCTACGCCGCCGCGATCGCGAAGAAGCCGCAATTCGACTGGGCCAATTATCAGCCAGTCAAACCGACCTTCACCGGCAGCAAGGTGCTCGACAATATCGATTTGAAAGTGCTGGCCGAATACATCGACTGGACACCGTTCTTCATTTCTTGGGATCTGGCCGGCAAGTTCCCGCGCATCCTCGAAGACGAAGTGGTCGGTGAAGCCGCCACTGCGCTGTACAAGGACGCGCAGGAAATGCTTGCCAAGCTCATCGACGAAAAACTGATCAGCGCCCGTGCGGTGTTCGGTTTCTGGCCGGCCAATCAGGTCAACGAAGACGACATCGAGCTGTACGACGACAACAGCAAGCCGCTGGCCAAGCTGCATCACCTGCGTCAGCAGATCATCAAGACCGACGGCAAGCCGAACTTCTGCCTCGCCGACTTCGTTGCGCCCAAAGACAGCGAAGTCACCGACTACGTCGGCGGCTTTATCACCACCGCCGGCATCGGCGCCGAAGAAGTGGCCAAGGCTTATCAGGACGCTGGCGACGACTACAACTCGATCATGGTCAAGGCCCTCGCCGACCGCTTGGCCGAAGCCTGCGCCGAATGGCTGCACCAGCAAGTGCGAAAAGAGCACTGGGGTTATGCCAAGGATGAAACCCTCGACAACGATGCGCTGATCAAAGAGCAATACCGTGGCATCCGCCCTGCTCCCGGCTACCCGGCCTGCCCGGATCACACCGAGAAAGCCGCGCTGTTCACCCTGCTCGATCCAGAGGCTGCGGAAATGCGCGCCGGGCGCAGTGGCGTGTTCCTCACCGAACACTACGCAATGTTCCCCGCCGCAGCGGTCAGCGGCTGGTACTTCGCCCATCCGCAGGCGCAGTACTTTGCCGTGGGCAAGATCGACAAGGATCAGGTGCAGAGTTACACCGCGCGCAAAGGCCAGGACCTGAGCGTGACCGAGCGTTGGCTGGCGCCGAATCTGGGTTACGACAGCTGAGTCGAGCCGACCTGGGAGTGCCCTGCTCCCAGGTCCGCTCGATCACTCAGTCGCGGCGCCACGAAGGCCCGGGTTTCGGTGACGACGGGGGCGCTGGCGACGCTCCCGCATCCTGCGACGCCAGGCTCTCCAGCTCTGTGCGAGTCAAAGCCTTGAGTTTCTCGATACGCGCATCCGCCAGTTCGATTTCAAGCACCCTCATCGCGTCCAGATAATCGCTGTTTTCTCTGTCCGGGTAGGCATCCTCGACCGCTTCGTGCCGCCTGGTAGCGTCGCGTTCAAGTGCCTCGAACGCCTCGGCGTGGCGATCCTGCAGATAGCGGATCCAGTAGTCCCGCGCAATCAGATCTTCCAGAAACATGGGTGATGCCTCGTCCGCGAGAACCGAGGCACGCGCATCGAGCAATCGTCGCCCGCGAATCGGTGAGGCGTACAACATGTGTTCGGGTTGCGCCGGCAACTCCAGGTCGTCCGGCCAGCCGCGTGTCATGGCGATGCGGTATTGCAGGCGGACTTCCGCGCGATCCTTGTTCCTGGCGGCGGCTTCGGCCAGTCGGTCCACCCTTTCCAGGCGAAACAGCCGTCGAGTCAGATCAAGCAGCGCTCTGCCGCGTTGCAGCTGACGATGCCGCGGAATGTCGCGCAGAGCGTTGTATTCATAGACGCGGGTCTCCAGTTCGCTGAACGACAGGATCCGGCCATCGGGGCACGTGCCGTGGGTTTCGGCGTTGAAAAACAACAGCTCGCGCAGTTCAGCGTTTTCCGTGGCAGCCTGGATCACTTGCCAGACCCGGTGGGTCAGATCGGCACCGGCAAACCTGAATTCCAGGGTGTCGGGCAAGGTCGAGAGCAAATGAAAGAACGCCTCATGGTTGGCCTGTCGAGCCAATTGCAGCCATAGCGCTTGCCGCGCTGCACGCGCATCTGCATGCGTATAGGTCATCCATATATCCATCGCCGGCGCCGCCACGTCCTGCGCCGGATTGGCAATCACCTCCGCAGCCTCCACACCGGCATGCATATCCACGGGCCTGCTACTGCTACCGCCTCCGCCTCCGCCACGCGGATCATCACCATCGTCGCTATCGGAGTCGGGGTCCGAACCCCGATCCGAATCCGATTCGGATCCGCTATCGCTTTCCGAGTCGCTCATACGCTCGGCGATCAAGCGCTGCAAGGACTCCGGCGTGTAGCCCAGCACGTCACTGCCGCCATGCGCGACGCTGTAGTCCCTGATCTGCTCCAATGCGTTAAGCGACAGCGAGTTCTCCGACAGATCGGTGCCTGCCACGAGCGCCTCATGATTGCCGCCCAACAGCCGGTCCGGGAAAATCATGATGTTGTTGCCCGACAGGTCCAGCCTTTGCAGATGCGCCAGTTCAAGCACGCCTTCAGGCCAGAAATCCAGGCCGTTCTGGCCGAGGTTGAGGGTTTGCAGACTGCTGAAGGTTGCGGCGTTGAATTCTTCCAGCTGATTGTGACTGAGGTCGAGCCAGCGCAGCCGCGCCCCGCTCGCGTGCTGATACACCGATTGCGCCACGGCCAGGCGATTGCCGCTCAATTCCAGCCGTTCGAGCCGGCTCAGACTGCCGACAGCTTCCGGCAGGCGTGCCAGGCCCGTGCCATTGAGCATCAGCGTGGTCAACTCAGGAAACGCCGGGCAGAAGAGGTTGAAACTCTCGACGGAAAATTTGGCCCCGGTCAGGTCCAGCGTCCGCACATGGGAAAACACGTTCGACAGCGCAGGCAAATCACCCAAGCCGCCCGCTGACAGGCTCAGCGTCCGTCCGGCGGATTCGGTATGGCCGGTGAGCCCGTCCCGCCAGCAAGCGCGGATCCTGGAGGCATCAAAGAATCTTGTTGACGACGCCCCTTCACCAGCCCCTTGCGCCGGGTTGAAGATCCAGCCGTTCAACTCACGCGTCAACGCCTCGTTACTTGCTCGCCACTGATTCAGTCTGCCGACGACTTGCTCAGGGGACAGGCCTTCAGTGCGCAAACGCTCAACGCTGGCCTGGGCCTTTTCAAGCGACAATGACGGAAAGATTTCCAGCACTGCGCGATGCATGTCGGTGCCTTGCTGAATGACCGAGACAGATGGCAGTGGCAAGAGATGAGCGGCGCGATTGAGTGCCGTGTCAGGCGTGGCACCGCTGGAACCGGCGGGTATCGATGGCGCTTGCGATTCGAACCGTTGCAGCGCCCCTTCGGGCAAACCCAAGGTCATTTCGATACGTCGCTGCGCCGCCATTAGGCTCGCTTCGCCGCCGACACTGAAGCGGTTGTTCAGCAGCCTGGTCTTGAGCAGCACAGCGTTGTCGGCAAGCACGTGATCGGGGAGCGAACCGATGGTGTTATGCCGCAAATCCATTGCTTGCAAATGCGCCAGGTTCTCCGCCCCCTTCGGCCACACATTGAGCCCGTTTGAGCTGAGGTTCAGCGTCCTGAGGCCGGTCAGGCGAGAAACGTCCAGTGTGTCCAGCCGATTGAGGCGGGCATTGAGATGTTCGAGATTGCTCAGCGCGTCGAATTGACCTTGCACCTCAGGGGTCACGGCGATTCGGTTGAAAGACAGGTCCAGCTGTGTGAGCCGGGGCAAATCGGCTGGCCGCACCGGCACTTCGGTCAATCCGCAGGCGGTGACCTCCAGGCTTGTGGCGCCACTGAACGCCTGGAGAAAGCCGCGGATCTGTTCGACCGGCACAGTCAAGCGGTCCAGCCGAACCCGCTGTACATGAGCAAACGTACCGGCCGGCAATTGCGGCAGCTCACTCACCGACTCCGCGCCCAGCGCCCAGGCGGTGTCAACCAGTTCAAACATGCTGGCGTCGTCCAGATCGCTGGCGGATATCCAGTCCTCAGCATTGAAGGGACGAACGTCATCGTTCAAGCGATAGCGCCGGCGTATGGCCGCGCGCCAGTTTTTTTCCAGTGCACGAACCACCCGGGCATTGGGCGGCGCTTGCCAGCGCGCTGCCGGCGTCGCCGTACGCAACTCTGCGGATGCGCTGGCCTCGTAGAACTGGCGGAAAATTGCGCTGTGCTCCACGCGCAGAATCTCCACGGCTCCAAGTCGGGTCTCCGGTGTGTTCCACAGACTCATGATGCGCTGAGGTAACGGGTTGAGACGGCCGGCCTCACCCGTCAGAAACTGCAGTTCCCCGGCGCAGTAGCGGCGGACCATCAAGTCCAGATCAACCAGATGCCCCCATTCGCCCATGTAGTTTTTCACATAGTCGTAAGCCGGTTTGAACGCTCCGTGGGAGAACCTCGACCAGTCCAGGGACAAACCGGCCCAGAGTCTCTCGTGCCCGACATAAAGGGTCTGTGGAAGGGATGCGATGGCGGTTTGCGTCAGATCCAGACGCTCCAGCTCAGGCAGTTGTTCCACATAAGCCGGCCACTGCGTCAGGCCCGGCGCTTCAATCTTGAGTTTCTTCAGTCGTTCAAGGGGAGCCAGGTCCAGCTCGGGCGGGCTGCCTGCGCCGCCGGGAAAATCGAGATGAAGCTCCTCAACCGCGGTCAGGCTACGCAATCTTGTCGACAGATCGGCAGCCATCACCCGCGCTGGCGTTCGGAACTTGAGCTTTTTCAATGCGGACATGCGGGTCACGCTCAGGGGCAAGGTCGTCAGTGACTGCTCGTGCTCCATGTAGGTGCCGAACAGACTGCCCCGCTCCCCCAGCGACAACTTTTCGATATTGGCAAATCGCGTCAGGAAGGCATCGGCGTTGGCGTCGGTCAAACCTCCGCCGCCAATCGACAGTTCACGCACGTGAGCAAAGTCGACGGTCATCTCTGGCAGAGGATCGTAGGTGAGAATCGACAGTTGATCGGCACCCGCGACCCCAGTGGACAAAGCGTTGCGCCAGCAGGTTTTCAGCGCTTGCGCGGTGCGAAACTTGTAATTTGTTCCGGAGCGTTCCCAGGGCGCCGCCGTCGCTGTCCCCGCCCATTCATCCAGCGTCGCATTGAGCTGTTCCCACTCACGCCGACGTGATTGCAACAGCTCGAAAATGGCCCGGTCGTTTTTTCCTGCCCGATACTGGTCAAGGAGGAAGCCACGAGCCTGTTCGTCGCTTAATTGCGGGTAGATATCCTGCACGTGAGCCAGCAGGTTCGGTGCCAATCCGGCGCCGCGTCCACTGGCGGGATAACCGATCATGGTAGCGTTCACCCGCACCGGCGGTTTTATCCACTTGACCTGAGGCGCCAGCAACGCGGGTGCATCAGCCTGGTGCTGGTCGGCGTGATCGATGATCTTTGCTTGCAACTCTGCGGACTGCCCGACCTCAGGGACACCGAGGCTGCGGCGCGCATCATCAGGCAGGGCATGCATGATCGACGAGTAAAAATTGTCGCCGTCGCGAGGCAGGCTGTTGAGTGCCTCACCGCGCTCGTTGTATGCCTGAAACTGAACGCCTGTTTTGATCAGGTATTTTTTCTCGCCGGCGGTTTCACTGCCGATGCTGTCGAGCAGCATGCCGGCGTCGTGGCCTTCGCGAACTTCAATGCGAAGGCTGTCGGGCCAACCCGCCAATTGCTCCAGCGTGTGCAACGCCAGGCGCCGGCTGTCCGCAGAAGCGACGTTTTCGCTGCGCAGACCGGCATATGCCGCTACCTGTCGACTTTGCCGCGCGTACCAGCGTGCCTCCTCCAACAGGCGCAGCGGTACTCGTTGCCCTGAGCCGAGTCGCTGAAGATCATCAAGTCGACCATGTGCCAGCACCGTTTGCGCCGCCGGTTCACTGAGTCCCGGGCAGGCCTTCTGCAAGCGCGCAACCTGCGGATCGACGGGGTCGGTCCCCGAATGAATGCTGTCGTAAATCGCCGGCTGGCGGGTGTTGGCGTAGTCGGCGATCTGCTTGCCAAACTCTGCCGGTCGGCCATCGCGCACGCGTGCCCCCTGCTCGCCGAGGAGCCGAGTGATTTCTGACTCGTCCAGTCCTGCGAGAATACGTGCTGGCAGTTCACCGCTGAAGATATCGGCCCGCGATATCTGAATGGGTGGCTTGACGCCGACATCGCGAAACCGCCGCGCGGAGCCATACCTGACGAACTTGCCGGACAATTGCTCGCCGTCGAAGACTTCCAGCACCCGGTTCTCTGGCCAGCGCGGCATTTCGGTGATCAGCGGCAACGCGTAGAGGTACAGTTCATCGATCGGTTTTGTCCCGCGCAACTGCTCGACAACCAGTGCCGCGTTGCCGTCTGCTTGCATCATGCGCATGGCCTGGGTCAGTTCCGGTGGCGGCAGCGAAGAATCAATGTGCATCTTGCGCAGCGCGGCTTCACTGACACCGCTGATATCGGCAGCCTTGATCAGCTGTGCATCGGAAAACGCTTCGGTTGCATGGCCGATGCGCCGCAACAGGGTCAGACGATCCCAATCCTGCGGACGTTCCAGAGTATGCCGCCAGGCACCGCTTCCATTGCTGTGGAGCACCGGCTGCCAGGCGTTGATGTCGGTCGGATGGCTGATCCGCCATTTGCCGATCGATTCATCGAAAAACTGCTCATAGACCTTGCCGCTCTGGCGAATATAGGTTTTACCCTCAAGCACGTGCTGGCCGGCACTGTTTGGCCCGGGACTGACAGGCAGTGCGACAGCCGACTCGTAAGCGCTCAGGTCGGGTTTCCACAGCCGGGTTTCGCCGTTGGGCAACTTCACCGGATGCAGACTTTCAATGACCGGCACGGCTTTGGCGCTTGAGATTTTCCTTACTGCGGCGCCCACACCGGCCATCAGCGCAATCTGCGCAAGGTTTTCCGCCACATCGATCAAATGATCCTTCGCCGCACGCCGATCGCCCTCGGCCCATTCGATTGCGCCCTCAAGCGTTTCATAGAGCAGTTGCCCGGCCATCACCACCATCATCACTTCGCCCAACACAGGCACGAACATCGAGACCATGTTCAGACCGAGCATGCCAAGTTGCATCAGATGGGCCAGTTTGGCGTCCCTTGCTCGCGCGTCTACCTCGGCAGTCGGTACCGCATGGCTTCGGGCATCATCGATCAGCTTGGTGCGGTTCTGGCTATAGAGGTATTGCCACAGATCCTCGTTGGGAGCCCAAAGTCCCTGCCCCTTGCGTCCCAGGGTGGACGGTGCGATGTAAGGGTCCGCCACTGGCTCCCATTTGATCTGGCGTTCGGGCGGTACCTGCTGAATGCGGGTGAACGCCGAGCCGGCGGTGAAGCCTTGCAGCACCGACAGCCATGGCGAGCGCAGCAGATCCCAGCCATCGCCGGGTGAGTCAGGCGCCTTCTGCCTGAACTGGCTGAAATACTCTGGACGCTGTTCATAAGGCAGGAACTGGCTGAGAAAGCGCTGGTAGGCGGTGGGCTCTGCGCCCGTCTGTTGCAGAGCGTCGCGTGCAGTGAGCAAGCGTTTGAGCTCGTCGCGCATCTGCTGGAACGTGTAGCGCTTGAGCGGATGTTCGGGATCGTGCGGGATGTAAAGAATCAGTTCGTCGGTGTAGCGGTATTTCTCGCAGATGACGAACGCGACGCAGCCGGTGAGTCTTTTTTTCATCAACCCCAGGTCCTTGAACCAGACCTGTTTTTTCCCCATCCAGGGATGCATCTCGCCGTCAATCACCGAGACGATCATCGCGTGATCCGCCGCCTCGATATCCTTTTGCAACAGCGCCTGCTCGGCCGCAGCGCGCAGCGTCGCCTTCTGCGCGGCGATGAAGCGTTCGGCAAGCACTGCCTCTGCCACCGTTTCCTGAGGATGAAAGAATCCTTGCAGGTAAGTCTGGTATTGCTGGCCGATATCCAGATCGCGGCAAAGGTGCAGAAACTGGCTGACCGAAATACCGATGCTCACATGGTCGAACGTCTGCGCCGTGGACCCTGCCACCACAAAACCTGAGCTCGAATGGTAGGTCCCTTCGCATTCGCCAGCTTCGAAGTTGTGCAGTGCGGCTTCCAGCAGCGTTAGCTTGAGCACCTCGAATGAGGCCAGTTCGATTTGCTGGATACCCATCTCCACCGGGCGGCGCAGACACAGCAGCGTTTTGTCGACATCGATATCCAGCGAATGTTTGTCTTTCAGCGCTTTGATGACTAATGGCCGGGCAAACGTCTCGACGTCCTGAAGTTGCGCCATGCGCTTGTCGAGACTGTTCTGGGCGATGACACTGGCCTTGAACGTGTCGTCCACGGTTTTGCGCTGGGCCGGCGTCGCATCCTGATACCAGGCTGGCAATGCTGTCGCAACCGCCTTGAAGGCTTCGCGCCGTTGCGGCGAAGCGTCGGTCAACCATTGCGGGATCGAAGCTTCGAGAAACTCGCCGTGCAGGCTTTGCGTTGCAACGAGCTTTACTGACCGACTGGCGTCTGCCGGCTGATCGGTCGACGCAGGCTGCGTCGACACGGGTTTTGGGGAAATAGCGCTCATGGTCACTCCTTGTTGATGGAGCGCTCAGCAAACCATGTCGCGTTATCGCTTCTGCGTTATCCGGGTATTGCGCAACCAGCAGTGGTAAGCGGATGTGACTTGGCCTGCCTCGGACCGCCTCAGCAAGGTGCCCTCAGGAACCGGATGTTGGTGGCAGGCGGCCGGGTTGTTCGGATTCCGCAGCGAAGCTGTTCAGCTCGCTGATCACCCGGCATGTCAGCTCGGCGCGTTTCTGTGTGCGCAGCACGTCCATGGCCTTGCCCAACCTGTTCAGCTCAAGGTCGTATTCTTCGGAACTCAGTTCATTGCGGGCGAGACGCTGATTGAGCTGGTCCCACAGTTGCTGGCGTCGCTCGTCAACCGCAACGTCCAGCGCGGCCATCTCTTGTGGGTGGAGATCTTGCAGGTAAGAGATCCAGTAGTCGCGCTCTGCCATGCTTACGGACAGCGCATCGGTGCCCTCTGCCTCAAGAATCGAGGCGCGGGTGTACTCGAGCAGTTCATCACTCAGCGGAACGTCATAAATCATCGACGCGGGCTGGCCCGGTAAATCGACACCGTCGCCCCAGCCGCCCGTCAAACCGATACGATATTTAAGGCGCACTTCAGCACGATCCATACCCAGACCGGCGGCTTCAGCCAGCGTCTCGACGCGATCCAGGCGAAACAGTTGCCGCGACAGACGCAGCAGCGCCCGACCTCTGGACGCCATTCGATTCAACGGAATGTCACGCAACTGGTGATAGACCGCGACCCGCACTTCCAAATCACTGAATGTCAGAATCCGCCCGTCCGGACAGGTGCCGTGGGTCTCGGCGCCCTGAAACAACAGCTGCCGCAGTTCGGAATTTTCCTCAGCGGCCTCCATGACACGCCAGACTCTTTGCGTCAGATCGCCTCGCACCTGCCTGTAGTCCTGCGTATCGAGCAACAAGCGCAGCAACTGGAAAAACCGCTCGTGATTCGGCTCTTGCGCCAATTGCGCCCAGAGCTCGGTTCTTCGCGCAACCCACTGCGGATCGCTGTCCACAAGCCACGGATCGCGTGAGCGTGGCGCAACATCGTAGGCTGGATCAAAAACTTTCTCGGCAGGAAATACCTGCGCATGGGGATCGTCGACAACGCCACCAGCGTGATCGGTTGGAGCACCGTCTTCGGGAGTCCCGAACAGATCACCGAACACCTGACGGTTGATCATCGTCTCAATCTGCGCGCGCGTCATGCCCAGCACATGCGGTATGGCGCGCTCGCGGCTGTAACGCCTGAGGTCTTGCAATGCAGAAAGCGACAAATTGCGGTTTTCTGACAGATCCGAGCCTGCGATCAGACCCGAATGATCACCATCGAAAAGCGCCGTGGGGATTTCCGCGATTGCGTTACCGCTAAGGTTCAGGGCCTGCAACCCGGGCGCCCGCAACACTCCGTCAGGCCATTCGCTCAGTTGGTTGTAGCGCAGATCCAGAGACTCGATCACGCCATAATCGGGCGGATTGAAAACACGAAGTTCGTTGTAACTCAAATCCAGCGTGCGCAGCCGCGAGTTGCCCAGCAAAGGGTAAACACTCGTCGCACTGCGCAAGCTGCAATACTGCATGTCCAGGCGGGAGAGATGACGCATGTGCAGCACCGGCGCGGGCACCGCGCCCAATTCGTTACCACTCAGATACAAGGTCTCGATGTCGGGAAAACCGTCGAGAAAACCCGCGCTCCCCCGCGCCGTGATCCCTGCACCGCTCAGATCGAGCGTCGTCACGCCCGGAAACTGCACCACAAGCGCCGGCAGTTCTCCGGTCTGCAATCCTGCCAATTCGAGCTCTACGCCATCGCCGCCGGGGTGTCGGGTCAGGGTGTCGCGCCAGGTCTCGCTGATTCGCCGGGCCACCAGCGAACGCACTTGCGCACTGACCAGGACAGTGTTCGTTCGTACTTCCCTGGTATAGAGCCAATCGTTCAACTGACGGGTCAGCGCCTCGCAGCTCAAATGCCATTGGCTGATCTGCGCATCGATCTGAGCGTCATTCAAGGCCCGTGTTCGCAGCACCAGCAGACTGCGTTGCGCCCGTTCGCGATTGAGGATCACCGCCAACCGCTGCAAATGCCCCGAAGCGCCTGAACTGACAGGCGCCGGCTGCGGGAGTGGCAGGAGCAGATCACTGAACGAACCGCCGGTTTCCAACGGCGGAAAATGCTCAGGCACCGGCTCTGCGGCGAAGCGTGACAACGTGCCCTGGCCCAACCCCCGCTGCTGCTCGATGCGCTGCAGCGCCGCGTGAAAGGCTGCTTCACCGTCAGCACTGAAGGCGTTGCCCGACAGATTCGTCCTCATCAATGCGTCAGGATGCGCCAGCGCATGCGGCGACAGGTACGCGATCCGGTTGTCTCGTAAATCGAGCCATGACAGCCGTGGCAGAGTTTCCGCCCCGGTGGGCCAGGCCAGCAAATCCGTCGATCTCAGATTCAAGGCCTCGAGCCCGCTCAAAGCCGTGGCATCGAGTCGCCCCAGCGGGTTATGACTCAGGTTCAGTCGTACCAGTTGTGGCAGCGCATTGAGTTGGCGCTGGACCATTGCCGTCACCGTGATTCTGTTACCCGACACGTCGAGCCGACGCAGCGCGGGCAACGCCTGCGCTGCAAAAGGTAGCTCGGTGAACATGCATCCCCCCAGTTCAAGGGTTTCGATATGACTGAAGGCGCGAATAAAATCCCGCGCCTGGCCGGAGGGCACGTTCAGCCCTCCCAGACGCAGCGTGCGCACATGGGCGAAACTGCCGGCCGGCAACGAAGGAAGCTCGACACGGGTGGTGGCACCGGGCAGCTCGACGAAGCTAAAGCGCTCAACGTCGGCTGCCAGGCCATAGCGCTGACGAATCGCACCGTGCCAGCTGCTTTTCAACGTATGTAACAGGTCCGCGCTGGCCCCTGTCGACCAGCGCCGCGCGGGCGCTGCATAGCGTGATCCCTGGCGCGGGGATGGCGGATAAAACGCGGCGAAGATGGCCTCATGTTCGGCCCGAAGCTGCTCGATCGCCGCCACCCTTGCCGACGGTGTTGACCAGGCCGCATTGAATGCCTGCGGCAAAGGGTCGGCGCTATCCGGTGCGACGGCCATGCTATCGAGTTCGGCGCGGCAATAGTCACTGACCATCTGATGCACATCGAGCAGGTGACCGCGCGGGCCGGAGTGGCGGCTGACAAATTCATAGGCCCGACGGAACGTCGCTGGGGTGACACGTGACCAATCCAGCGATAACCCGGCCCAGAGTCTGTGGTGGCCGCTGTAGAGCGAGTCGGGCAAGGTTTCAATCAAGGTGTGTGTCAGGTCAAGGCGTCTGAGCTGCTCAAGTCGTTCAACGTATGCCGGCCATCGCCATAACGCGTGGGGCGCATCGATGCGTAATCTGCGCAGTCGTGTCAGCGATTGCAGGTCAAGACCATGCAAAGTGGTGGAATCGAATCCGTGATAGTCGATGCGCAGTTCCTCCAGTGAAGTCAGTCCACCCAGCCTTCGCGCAAAGCTTTCCGCCAGCAATGGCGCATCGGTAGAGAAACGCAGACGTCTCAGCCCGGGCAGCCGCTCAACCGCCTCTGGCAATGTGCTAAGCGGTCGGGTGACAGGTGTCTGGCCATAGCGCCTCAATTCACCGAGCCATAAATCAGTGACATTCGGGAACGCCGCCAGAAACCCGTCCGCATTGGCGTCGGTTATGCCGATGCCGGTGATGGCCAGTTCGCGCACGTGGGGAAAGCCTGTACTCAGCTCGGGCAATGGCGTGTCGCAATGGATTGTCAGGCGGGCCGCCTCCGCCGCCTGCCCGTCCAGCGGACCATTACGCCATGTCTCTCGCAGTGTCTGTGCCAGTTGCGCCCTGTGCGTTGCAGTGCGGCTGTCACTCGGGGCTGCCTGCCATCGCTCAAGTGCAACGTTCAACGCGTCCCAATCCTGGCGGCGATATTCCAGTTCGAGCTGAATCTGCGCCTCACTCTGGCCGTGTTGCCGGGCGAGAAATGCCCGTGCCTGGCGCGATTCTGGGTATAGATGCGCAATGCGTGATTCGAGGGATGGATTGAGGCCTGTACCACGGCCACTGGCGTAATAACCCAGCAGTCGCGCGCCCACGCGTACCGGCGGTTTGAACCACTTTGCAGCTGGCGACAGCAATCGCGCAGCTTCGGCTCGATGACGGTGGGCCGATTCGATGATTTTCTGTTGCAGCTCACCATGGGCGTTGCCGACAGACAATCCGATTGATGAACGTGTGTCCTCAGGTAACGCGTGCATGAGCGAACTGTAAAAGCTGTCCTGGACCCTCGAGACTCTGTTCAATGCCTGGGCGTGATCATTGAACGCTTGATAGAAAGGTCCGTTTTTCACCAGATAGCGTCTAACCGGCGCCATCGGCTCGCCGATGCTGTCGAGCAAGGTGCCAGTCACGCTCCCCTCGCGAATTTCCACACGCAGCGAGTGCGGCCAGCCAGACAATTGTTCCAGCGCGTGCAAAGCCAGTCGCCGACTGTCCGCCGACGCCAGGTTTTCGCTGTGCAAACCGGCAAATGCGCGGGCCTGGCGACCATGGCGGACATGCCAGCGAGCCTCTTCCAGCATTCTCAAAGGGGAACGCCCGGTCGCATCCATTCGGGCCAGCTCGTGCGTCGAAGCATGCTCGATCACATCCTGGGCAGCCACGTCGCTGAGACCGGGACATTCACGCTGCAACAGGCGCACGGGCGCACTCGGCGATTCGGTACCCCGATAAAGACTGTCAAAAATCGCCGGTTGACGCGTATAGGCGAACTCGGCGAGTTGTTTGCCGAACTCATCGGGCCGTGCCGGGCGAAATTGGGCAGCCGTTCGTCCCAGCAGATAGTTGATTTCCTGCTCTTGCAACGCAGCCAGAATCCGCGCCGGCATTTCCCCGTTCAACACTTGCGAACGTGTCAGGCTGATAGCGGGCTTGTGGCCCAAACCGGGCAGCGTATTCTGCGCACCATAGCGGATGGACGGCCCTGCTCCGTGCGGATCAGCTGTCATCTCCAGAACCCGATCGGCAGGCCAACGGGGCATCTCGGTGACCAACGGGACTGCATACAGGTAGTGCTCGTCGATGGGCCTGGCTCCGCGCAATTGCTCGACCATTTGCCTCGCCTGTGCATCGGCATCGAACAGGCGCATGGCGTCTCGCAGTTCAGGGGGCGGGGGCAACTGATTCAGATGCATCTTGCGCAGGGCGCCATCGCTGATACCGCTGATATCGGCCAGCGCCAGCAAGGTGTCATCGGAGTAACCATCGGTGAGGTGCCCGATGCGTCGCAGCAGGGTCAAGCGATCCCACGCCATGGGCTGTTCCAGGCTCAGGCGCCAGGCACCGTGGCCGTTATGGCTGAGCAACGGTTGGTAAGCCAGAGAATCGGTGGGATGTTTCAACCGCCAGTGCCCGCTGGAGCGGTCAAACGTCTGCTCATAGAGCCTGCCGCCGTGGCGCATCCAAGTTGTGCCGGCGACGCGGTACTGCCCCGCCGCGTCGGGCCGCGACAACTTGCCGGGCATGAGCGCTTGTTCATAGCCGCGCAAGGTCGGCCGCCACAGGCGCCTCTTGCCATCAGGCAGCGTCACCGGGTGCAGATCTTCGATCACCGGCTCCGGTTTAACGGCTGTCACCCGATTGAATGTTGCTCCTGCGGCGGCCATCGCGCCGATCTGCGCAAGGTTTTCAGCAACGTCGACAAGATGCGCCCTGGCGGCGTGTTTGTCCCCCTCGCCCCACTCGATCACGCCTTCGACAGTCTCGTAGAGCAACTGGGCCGTCATGACAACCAGCATGATTTCGCCCAATACCGGAACGAACATGGACGCCATGTTCAGCGCCAGCAGACCGAATTGCAGCAGCCCGGACAGCTTGGCATCGCGCGCCTTGGCGTCGACGTCGGCGGTAGGTACCGCGTGACCACGAGCGTCGTTGATGACCTTGTCACGATGTTTTTCGTACAAGTACGCCCAGAGGTCGCTATTCCTCGCCCACGGATATACCTGAAGGTGCGGCATCAACGAAACTGCCACGTAAGGATCGGTATCCGGGATCATTTTTTGATATTTCGGTGAAGTCTTCCAGATCTCTACAAAAATCAACGTTGTCTGCAGAATTTTGCGCCACGGTGACGACAGCCAATCCGATGCGCCGTCTGCAGACTTTACGAATTGGCTGAAGTAATACGCACGCTTCTCATAAGGGAAGAACTGACTGAAGAATCGTTGATAGGACGTAGGGGCCGTGCTGTCCGCCTGTTGCGCATCGCGAGCACTCAGCAGGCGTTTGAAGGTGTCCTGCATTTGCGTGCCGGTATAACGCTTGAGCGGGTGTTCCGGATCGTTGGGGACGTACAGAATTACCGCGTCCACCGGGCCATACTTTTGTGCGATCTTGAACACCACACATCCGACCAGCCGGTGCCGCATCAAGCCCAGGTCTTGAAACCACACCTGCTTGTCGCCGATTCGCGGGTGCCTTTCGCCGTTGATCACCGTGAGGATCATCGCGTGATCTTCAGGTTGAATATCCTTGGTCAACAGTGCGCGTTCGGCTGCCGCGCGCATGGCCGTTTTCTGACTGGCGATGAAGTGCCGGCGCAACTTCGCTTCCGCGGCCGGATCGACCGGATGGAAAAACCTTGTCAGATAAGCCTGGTACCGGGCACCGATATCCAGTTCGCGGCACAGGTTCAGGTAGTTCCTGACCGACACATTCACCGGAACAGCCTTGAGGGCACCTTTTACGGCGGTCGCGGTTGCGAAGCCAGAGCTGCTGTGAAAGGCGCCATAAGCACACTCATCACTTTCGAAGTTGTGCAAAGCGGCCTGGAGCATCGGCAGCGTCAATGCCTCGAATGAACCGATTTCCTCGCCGAGAATGCCAGCGCGTATTGGCCGCCTGAGGCACAACAGCGTGTTATCCAGATCCACGGCGACCTGATAGCGGTGTTTCAGCGCCTGCGCCAGGAGCGGCCGGGCGAAGGTTTCGATGTCTTTGAAGGTGGACATGGAGCGGTCCAGCCTCGTCTGAGCAATAAAACTCATCCTGTAGCTGGTATTGACCACCTGACGCTGGGCCGGCGTCGCTTGCGTGTACCAGCGCGGGAACACTGTCTGCGCCTGCTTGAGCTCGGTTTTCCTGTGCACCGGCGCCTGAATCAGCCAATGCGGCATCACGGACTCGAGCCAGGGTGCGTGAAGGCTCTCGGACGCCGCAGGTTTGAGGGGGCGCTCGGTTACGGTCGAAACGTCTGAATCGGTGGACATACATCGCTCCTGTAAATGGAGCGACAGCACATCACTGACGCCGCGCTGTCCGGCGGTACATGGCTATATCCCGTGCGCAAAAGTTGTAACGCGGCATCCGTGACCACAGCGATTGACTATGCTTCGGGGGACGATTTTTCGCAGAGGGATTTATGGACGATCCAGTCGACAACAAACCGCCGAGTTTCTGGCAGATGCTGCACAGCGTCATGGCAGCGGCGTTCGGCGTGCAAAGCGGCAAGAACCGGGAAAGGGACTTTACCCACGGCAAACCCAGCCACTTCGTGATTCTCGGCGTTTTGTTTACAGCCGTGTTTGGCCTGACGCTGTTTGCCATCGTCAAACTGGTGTTGTATCTGGCAGGGGTGTGATGGCGCCAGGCCGGGTACCGACTCGAGCTATCCGGGCCCTGAAAGAAAGGCCCGGAACGCTGATTTATTGATGGCTGACCCAGAAGACCGCTGTTCCTACAACGAGAATGATCAGGAACAAAATGGCCCACGCATCGACGCTACTGTCGCTTTTCCTGGCTTTGGTCGGGTTGCTCATTGCATCGCCTCTTGTCGGTTTTATCGGTGATTGCACAAAGACTCGATCACAGTTAAGACGATGATTGTCCGCACGACAAATGTGGATTAGATGACCGGCATTCGCGTTAGGCGATTTGGTTCTTTACATATACTCAAACATCACTTTTGCGCATAACTGCAAACGGGTATATTGCCCCGGCTCCGTGACGGAGTGCGCGGCCGTGCGCGCAGAATTGCAGAGGCAACATCGGACTCCAGCAAGCGAAAACGCAGCGTTTTCCGAGTAGCCCAAGCCTGAGAACAGGACTTATATGTACGTATACGACGAGTACGATCAGCGGATCATCGAGGACCGCGTCAAGCAGTTCCGTGATCAGACCCGACGCTATCTGGCAGGTGAGCTGAGCGAAGAAGAATTCCGCCCCCTGCGCCTGCAAAATGGCCTGTACATCCAGCGTTTCGCGCCGATGCTGCGCGTGGCCGTGCCTTACGGCCAGCTGACTTCGCGCCAGGTGCGCATGATGGCCAAAATCGCCCGCGACTACGACAAGGGCTACGCCCACATCAGTACGCGGCAGAACGTGCAGTTCAACTGGCCTGCGGTGGAAGACATCCCGGACATCCTCGCTGAACTCGCGACCGTGCAGATGCATGCGATCCAGACCAGCGGCAACTGCCTGCGCAACGTCACCACCGACCAGTTCGCCGGTGTCGCTGCCGACGAAGTGATCGACCCGCGCCCATGGTGCGAGATCGTCCGCCAGTGGACCACGTTCCACCCGGAATTCGCCTACCTGCCGCGCAAATTCAAGATCGCCGTCAACGGCTCGACCAGTGACCGCGCTGCCATTGAAGTCCACGACATCGGCCTGGAACCTGTCTACAACGCTGCTGGCGAGCTGGGTTTCCGCGTGCTGGTTGGCGGCGGCCTCGGGCGTACGCCGGTGGTGGGCGCATTCATCAATGAATTCCTGCCTTGGCAAGACCTGCTGAGCTATCTCGACGCCATCCTGCGTGTGTACAACCGCTACGGCCGTCGCGACAACAAATACAAGGCGCGGATCAAGATCCTCGTCAAGGCGCTCACGCCTGAAGTGTTCGCGCAGAAAGTCGATGCGGAAATGGAGCACCTGCGCGGTGGCCAGACCACGCTGACCGAAGCCGAACTGCATCGCGTCGCCAAGCATTTCGTCGACCCGGACTACAAAACCCTCGACAACCAGACTGCGCAACTGGCCGATCTGGACCAAGAGCATCCCGGTTTCGCCCGCTGGCGCAGCCGCAACACCCTGGCGCACAAGAAGCCGGGCTATGTGGCTGTGACGCTGTCGTTGAAGCCGACCGGCGTTGCCCCTGGCGACATCACCGACAAGCAACTCGACGCCGTCGCCGATCTGGCCGAGCGCTACAGTTTCGGTCAACTGCGCACCTCCCACGAGCAGAACATCATTCTTGCCGATGTCGAGCAGAGCCAGTTGTTCACCCTGTGGGGCGAGTTGCGTGAAGGCGGTTTCGCCACGCCGAACATCGGCCTGCTGACCGACATCATCTGCTGCCCAGGCGGTGACTTCTGCTCGCTGGCCAACGCCAAGTCGATCCCGATTGCCGAATCGATCCAGCGTCGCTTCGATGATCTGGACTACCTGTTCGACATCGGCGAGCTGGACCTGAACATCTCCGGTTGCATGAACGCCTGTGGTCACCACCACGTTGGCCACATCGGCATTCTCGGCGTGGACAAGAAAGGCGAAGAGTTCTATCAGGTCTCCCTCGGCGGCAGCGCCAGCCGTGATGCGAGCCTGGGCAAGATCCTCGGCCCGTCCTTCGCACAGGAAGCCATGCCTGACGTGATCTCCAAGCTGATCGACGTGTACGTTGAACAACGCACCGAAGACGAGCGCTTTATCGACACCTATCAGCGTATTGGCATCGACCTCTTCAAGGAACGCGTCTATGCAGCGAATCATTAAGAACAACGAAGTCGTCGACGAAACCTGGCACCTGTTGCCGAAGGATTTCAACATCGATGAAATCAGCAACTGCGACGATCTGATCGTTCCTCTGCAGTTGTGGCGCGAGCACAGCCGCATGCTCCTGGCCCGCGATGGTGGCCTGGGTGTGTGGCTGGATGCTGATGAAGAGGCCGAGGAAATCGGTGAGGACGTCGCCAAGTTTCAGGTGATCGCCTTGAACTTCCCGGCGTTTACCGACGGCCGTAACTACTCCAATGCCCGCCTGCTGCGTGACCGTTATGGTTTCAAAGGCGAGCTGCGTGCGATCGGCGATGTATTGCGGGACCAATTGTTCTACATGCATCGCTGCGGTTTCGACGCCTTTGCCATTCGCGCGGACAAAGACCCATACGAAGCACTGGAAGGCCTCAAGGACTTCTCGGTGACTTACCAGGCTGCCGCTGACGAACCACTGCCGCTGTTCCGTCGCCGCTAAGCGTCGGAAGTTGTTGCAGACACAAAAACGCCGGTCATGTGACCGGCGTTTTTTTATGCCTGCGGTTTACCAGAAGCGTTGCTGGGTAAGACGGCTCCACCAGCTCAACAGCACGCGGTCCACCGAGCCACTGGCAGCCATGCCGATGCGTTCCTGCAGGCTTTTGCGCTCGGCGTAGTGCAGGTGATAGACCTCGGCCTGTTTGGCCTTCTGTGCCAGGTATTCATCGCTGGTCTTCAGTTCATCCACCAGTTGGTTTTCCAGCGCAGCGATTCCGAGCCACACCTCACCGGTAGCCACCTCATCGATCGCCAGTTGCGGGCGATAACGGGCGACGAAGTTTTTGAACAAGCGATGGGTGATGTCGAGGTCTTCCTGAAATTTCTCGCGGCCCTTCTCGGTGTTTTCGCCAAACACGGTCAGAGTGCGCTTGTACTCACCGGCGGTCAGCACTTCAAAGTCGATGTCATGCTTCTTCAAAAGGCGATTGACGTTGGGCAATTGCGCGACTACGCCGATCGAACCGAGAATGGCAAACGGAGCGCTGATGATCTTATCGCCGATACACGCCATCATGTAGCCGCCGCTGGCCGCGACCTTGTCGATGCACACGGTCAGTGGCACGCCCGCATCACGGATTCGAGCCAGCTGCGACGATGCCAGACCGTAGCTGTGCACCATGCCGCCGCCACTTTCCAGACGCAGAACCACTTCGTCTTTCGGCGTGGCCAGGGTCAGCAGCGCGGTGATCTCGTGGCGCAAGCTCTCGGTGGCGGAAGCCTTGATATCGCCGTCGAAGTCGAGCACGAACACCCGGGATTTGGTCTCAGGCTTGTTCTTTTGCTTCTTCGCACTTTTTTCTGTTTTCGCTTCGCCCTTGCGCAATGCCTTGAGCTGATCCTTGTCGAGCAGGGTCTGCTCCAGGCGTTCACGCAGGCCCTTGTAGAAATCGTTGAGTTTGCTGACCTGCAACTGGCCCGCCGATTTGCGTCGGCCCTTGCTGCGCAATGCAGCAAAACTGGCAAGCACCACCAGAATGGCGATCACCAGCGTGACGGTCTTGGCCAGGAAGCTGGCGTATTCGGTGAAAAAATCCACAGAGACTCCTCAAAGCAATGCGTGACGGTGTATTACACGCGGAATGGCTCCAGCATACCCATGCGCTGGCTCATCGGCCAGCCGTGAAACCTCTGGCAACACGCCTGTAACGGGCATTTCAAACAAGCGTATGTTTTTTCATTGACAGCCTTACGCCATCCTCATAACCTCGCCTGACCTTCAACGTACCGGGACGACGCGGACGTGGGCAGCATCTACTTGATACGACATGGCCAGGCCTCCTTTGGTGCAGACGATTACGACGTGCTGTCGCCGACCGGTGTGCGTCAGGCAGAAATCCTCGGCCAGCACCTCGCCGACCTCGGTATCAGCTTCGATCGTTGCCTTGCCGGTGACCTGCGTCGTCAACAGCACACCGCCACCAGCGCACTGGAGCAATTCAGCGCCAGAGGCCTGCCGGTTCCAGTCCTCGAAACCGATTCCGCCTTCAACGAATTCGATGCCGATGCGGTGATCCGCGCTCTGCTCCCGGCCATGCTGCCGGAAGAGCCGGAAGCCCTCGACATACTGCGCAACGCCGCGCAGAACCGCGGTGAATTCCAGCGCATCTTCGCCTTGATCGTCGAGCGCTGGCTTGCCGGCACCTACGACACACCCGGACTGGAAAGCTGGCTGGGTTTCGTCGAACGGGTTCAGGCCGGGCTGCACCGCATCCTCGACCTGGCGGAAAAGAACCAGAAAATCGCCGTGTTCACCTCCGGCGGCACCATCACTGCCCTGCTCCATCTGATTACGCAAATGCCTGCCAGACAGGCCTTTGAATTGAACTGGCAAATCGTCAACACCTCGCTCAACCAATTGAAGTTTCGTGGTCGCGAGGTGGCTCTGGCTTCCTTCAACAGTCACGCACACCTGCAACTGCTGAAGGCCCCGGAACTCATCACTTTTCGCTGAGTCCGGCTTACTGTGACCCTGGCTGTAACCACCCAGCTCCCATGACCAAGAAAGGATCGAACCATGACCTCCGTAGCTGATGCCGTAAAAGCAATGCAAGCCAAGTTCAACCCAGCCGCCGCTGCCGGTCTGGACCTGGTCTTCGGTTTCAACATCACCGACGAAGACAAGCAATACGCGCTGATCGTCAAAGACGGCACCTGCGACATCCAGGAAGGTGAAAACCCGGACGCCAACTGCACGCTGGTGCTGGACAGCCAGACCCTGAAAGACATCGTCAGCGGCGAAACCGACGGCATGCAGGCCTTCATGGGCGGCAAGCTGCGCGTTGAAGGCGACATGATGCTGTCGATGAAACTGTCCGAGCTGTTCCCTTCGTAAGAAGCTTCTTGGTAAAACACAAATCCCGCTTATTGGCGGGATTTGTCGTTTCAACCATTGAAGACATGGCAACGTGAGTTAACGCTTGGCTGAAGCCGTCCCATCAAGCTCTTTTTTTACCTGGAGGTATGCCGCCTCTTCATCACTTTTTTCGATCAGATTCGAAGCCATCGAGCGGGGCAGGAGTTTCTTTTCTGTCACGTCCCAATCGATCGTAACGACCACGGTCTTGTTTGCAAACGTGATGAAAAGCCAATAGGAATCCACCGGCCTGTCAGGCTCGGCAAATGAACTATAGGCATACCGTATCTGGCGGTGCAGGTCCGGCGTATTCAGAATGAGGTCTTCGGTGTCCAACTTCGGAAACTGCCGCCCTACAGCGAATAACGCTTCTGTCAAGAGAACATCATTCTCAATATGTCGCAAACTTTCAGGCCTATTGCGCAGCATGGTCACTGGGCTCTCTTCAGGCGGAGTACCCATGAGACGCGGGCGATACATACCTGAACTGAACCACCGGCTGGCGTCGAAACGGTTTTCTTCCGGACTCCACGGGCCGTAATACATCATTACTTTGGCTGGCATCTGGGCTTCCTTGGCGTAAATAAATAGTCCTGCAAAGCTGACAGCAATCAACAAGACACATAAGACGTGACGTTTGCCTATAAACTTCAGGAGCGTCATAGCGGTTTATAGGCAAGCAGGTGTTTGGGTACGCCGTCCGGTGTATCACCTGATCGAACGTCACGATGTGCGCCTAAGGCATCCAGCGGAAATCCAATCTTTCGTTCATACAATGCTCGGCTGTCATCGTGCGCCAGCAAATTGCGCTCTTCTTCAGAGACTGTTGGCGTCGGCGCCTGCGGCGCCTGTTCATCAGGTAATTGCGCCGTTGGGTCTTTGAGGGTCTTGCGATGTTCGATCAGCTTTCGTTCATAAGCGGTTTTTCGACTCAAATAATTCCGCATCGCTCGCCCATCAGCTGCTTCCCTTTCACGAATTCCCGGCACAGATCCCCGTTCCGCGGCAGTACCATAAGTCGTGTCGTAGTTGCTGCGTCTTGGAAATGCCCACACGGTGGTCCGGGTAGCATTAGCAAGAATCTGCGCTAGGCTGCGCTCGTAATGAGGATCTTCTGTTTCATTGACCTTGAAGTCGGCATCGATACCCAAACCTGTGCGACAAGCGTAGGAGTGAATTTTCGCACCATAGGCAAACGCTTCGGGCTTGAACATACTCGCTTGTGCATCACGCAGACGGTAGCTATCGTTTTTATCCAGCTCGTAGCCCAACTCGATACTGCCCACCACACCATGAGAAAAAAAGTCGAGCTGTTTGATCTCGCGCCCGCGGCGTTGCCGAGCTGCGATGAAATCCACAAGACCGGATATCGAGTCCATCTCCCGGTACTGTGCTCCGTGCTGATTTTCGACAACGTCCTTCAAAGCCGCCAGCAAGTTCTCCGGATAGTCATTTTTGAAAATCAGAAATACACGCTGGATTGTGAAGTTTGGAGTGCCGATTGGATACTTTGTGAGTTGGCGGATACCCTGATTGATAAAGCGCATCTTGTTGCCCTTCTGGCCACGAACCTTTTCATAAAGGGACATGTAAGACGCACCCACAACCGTTACGTAATCCTGTGCCAGCGTACCTTTCACTTGGGTCGTTGTATGTTGATCGCTTGTTCGAGCTTGATTCTTTTTGGGGGCTGCCACCTGCCACCTCCCTTAGTAATCTAGGCCGAGCGCGTCGAGATGGGCGGCGGCTTCCTTACCCCACTGCACAACTATCGAAGTCGGGTTGGCCGTAAACACTCGCGCGGCGTTACCATGACTATCGGTATGGCCGACGAGACGCTGCCCGTCACCCGTTTCGATGCAATAGAGCATGTCGGGAATAGCTTCGCCAGTGGCCTCATCAACCAGTTGGAAGCGCTCGCTGTGTTTAGGAACAGTGATAATCGGGGAGAAAGGTGCGGAACCGACCTGGGTGCCGACAAAAACGTCGCCAGAGCCCGTGATTATCATGCCTCCGTGGGCCGTTGCACTGCCCAAGAAAGCAATAGGCTTGCCATTGATCAAAATATTGCTGATGCCTTCGGTGACAGTATCTCCGCACGCGGTGGTGTCTCCGACACGCAAAACTGGCATTCCATTGATGTTTACATCACCGGAACCGCTGTTACTGGGATTGGTGCCATGGCCTGTGATCGGGCATGCATTAAGATCGCTGAGTCGAGCGGCAGGCTTTGCCATCTTTAACTTCCTTGTAGTAAGCGTGGGCGCGAAATGTACCGGATCTTTATATTGGTTGAAAGCCTCAATCCAGACGTAGAATGCGAGCCGCCGCGAATGTAGCTGGCAGCGACTCATCGGCCCTTGATCGCTCCCGGAACCTGGAAATTGTCATGTCGGATTCGCAGGCCCACACAAATCCGATCAACCCTCCTGCAACAACCGCGTATCCAGCCCAAACCGCTCTTGCGAAACCATCCTGAACTGACCCTCCGCCAGATCGCAACTCACCAGCAAATTCCACGAGTGTCGGGTGGCCACCGAAGGCACCAGAACAAATGGATGTTCGGCCAACAGTGCATCGGCAAACTTTCGCTGGTTGGGTGAGGTTTTGATCGGGGTGAGCCAATGCGGATTGGGCACATCTTCCGGTTGCACGATTCTGACGCTGGCGTCGTGGGTGATTTCAAAACAGGTCAATACATAGGGCTCCTGATCAAGCGCATCGAAGCTGCCATGGGCGGCCACCTCCAGTATCGCCGTGGAGGGGTCGACCGACGCATAAACGACTCTGCGGCCGGGCGTATTCCAGCGGCCGCCGTCCCGTTTCGATCCGAGGCCGCTGTCCCAGGTCTCGCTGTACACCTCGCGATCCAGCCGCCACGCGTACCAGCGATCATCCCAGGGCAAGGGATTCATTGATAAACCCCGTATTTGATCTGGTTCAGATACTCCTCCACCATCCTGAAGCCCAGCGCATTTCCAACCAGATCGAGCGGCACATAACCGTAGAAGTAAGTGGCGCGTTGCTCCAGCCATGATTCGGCCTTGGCCTGTCGCCCGAACACCTCGATGGCCAGCTCCAGCGCTGCCGCATATTGGTAGGCGATGATGCTCTGCGGCGTGTCGAGGCGCACCGACGCGCCTTCCTTGAGCAGGCGTCGCACGGTTCTCACAGATTTGCCGGTGATACGTTTGACCATCTCTCCCTGTTGGTACAGCTCGGAGGTTGCGATCATGTTCACCACATCAAGCAGCTCAAATCCTTCGCTTGTGCAGCGCAGGATGAGCATCGGATCGTCGCCGGTATCCTGCCCACGCAACAGCAACTCCAGAGGTTTGCCCTCGAGCTTCTTCAAGCCCGTGAGCCGGGGCACTTTGGTGCTCGGCATGGCAACGTCCTCCGAGGGACACCTGGCGCGATCGTCGCGCCAATAATGGCGAGGCGAGTAAGCAGGCGTATGGCTTTCAATCAGTGGGATTCGCATAGTCCATCCTTTGTCCGGGTCCAGAGCGATCTGTGCGCTCGATGACTTCAATGTCAGGACTGATCCTATAGACCCGGCGTCCGACGACCAACCTGAAAAAGTCGTCAGAAATATCCCCAAATCTGATCAAAACGCTCCTGTTTCCGTAGGACCCAAACGCAATTTTCAGCGGTTCAATCCGTTGTTGCTTTCAGGTTGGGGAGAGGGACTTTTGACTTACAATGCGCCCCACCTCCAGATACCGGCCCCGCCCCATGGACATCGACCTCGCTCGCACTTTCCTCGAAATCGTCCGTCACGGCAGCCTTGCCGCCGCCGCGCAGAAGCTGTTCGTCACGCAGACCGCGATCACCGCAAGGGTGCAGAAGCTTGAAAGCCAGTTGGGCAGTACGCTGTTCGTGCGCAATCGCGCCGGGGCGAAGTTGACGGCCAATGGCGAAGCGTTCGTGATCTACGCCAATCAACTGGTGCAGACCTGGGAAGCCGCGCGCCGCGACTTGCCGCTGCCCGAGGGTTATCACAACGTTCTGCATATCGGTGGCGAGGTCAGCCTGTGCAATCCGTTGATGCTCAGTTGGGCGGCGGAACTGCGCGAGAAAATCCCCGGCCACGCACTGCGCATGGAAATTCGCGATGGCGAAAATCTGCTGCGTCAGCTCGAACTCGGTGTGCTCGATGCCGCGCTGGTTTATCAGCCGGAATACTGGCCGGGTCTGCAGGTCGAGCAAGTGCTGGAGGAAAAACTGATTCTGGTACGCGCGCCCGAGCGTCCGGAGCCTTACGTCTACATCGATTGGGGTCCGGATTTCCGCCGTCAGCACGACGCCGCCCTGCCGGAAAAAGCCAAAGCCGCGCTTAGCTTCAACCTTGGCCCGCTGGCCCTGCAATACATCCTCGAACATGGCGGCAGCGGCTATTTCCGCACTCGCGTTGTGCGCACTTACCTGGAGACCGGCGCCCTGGAAGCCGTCACCAAAGCGCCGGAATTCGGTTATCCGACCTATCTGGTGTATTCCCGTGATCGCGACTCGGCAGTGCTGCAACAGGCCTTCGATCTGTTGCGCGAAGTGATCCGCACCGATGACGACTGGTCGCAGCGCTGGAATCCGTTGAGCTGACGGACAGCTTCAGTCCAGAGCATGGCGCTTAAGGCCGCAAGGTTCGCCCTGCACAAGTCAGCGGATCGGCTAATCTGCCGGGTATAACAACAATACCCGCAGGTGAAACGCATTGAGGCAGACCACCGAGGCATTCCGCTGCCGCTACCGGGCGGCCATTCATCCTTTGTACAACCCGTGGTTGCATGGCGCGTTCGTGTTGCTGTTCGGCATTTTCGCGATCGCTGCGTTCTGGCGCACGGTGCATTCAGTGAGCTGGCTGGAATGGCTGACGGTGCCGCTGAGCCTGTTGTTGTTCAACTTCGGCGTATACATGGTCCATCGCCATCTGGGCCATCACAAAAAAGCCTTCGCGAAGATGTTCTACGCACGGCATGCCGGCGACCATCACAGCTTTTTCACCCCCGGGCACATGACCTACGACAGCGCGCGGGACTGGCGAGTGATTCTGTTTCCAGCCTGGCTGATCGTCATTCATACGCTGGTGATCACGCTGCCACTGTGGTGGCTGCTCGCGCAGGTCAACGCCAATGTCGCCGGGCTTTTCGCCGGATGCATGGTGCTCGGTTATCTGCTCTATGAGGTGTTCCATGCCTGCGAACATCTGCCGCCGCAAAATCCGTTGGCCCGTTTGCCGTGGATCCGCCAGATGCGCCGTCTGCATGAACTGCATCACCGCCGCGAGCGCATGCAGGAGCGTAATTTCAACATCGTTCTGCCCTTGATGGACTACCTGTTCGGCACGCTGTACCTCGAGCCGGAACCCGCCCCTTTGAGTGATTCGCAAATGCCCATGACGCGCATGCAGCACCAGATCGATATCGCCGGCGAGCCGGTCGCCGTGCTGGCCTATGCCGCCAGCGTCAGTCACTGGCCGGACTGGCATCCCTCCTCATTGAAGATTGACGGTCCGCACGGTCCACTGCATGCCGGTGCGCGTTTCGAGGAGGACATCCATGCCGGCGGACGTGCCGGTCACTTGCGCTGGGAAGTCACTGAATATCTGCCGGGCCGGCGCTGGTG
The DNA here is from genome assembly GCF_029959775.1 of Pseudomonas sp. PS01270. Lineage (NCBI taxonomy): Bacteria > Pseudomonadati > Pseudomonadota > Gammaproteobacteria > Pseudomonadales > Pseudomonadaceae > Pseudomonas > Pseudomonas sp. PS01270. Next base: position 50,714 of record NZ_JASCPT010000016.1, read on the forward strand.
CGCACGCGCGCAAAGTGATCAGGGCCTGTCCCTGCGTTTGACTTACGAGTGCTCGGCGGAGGCTGGCGGCACGCGTTTCGTGCGTACGCTGGAATATCGCTTTGACGGCTTGCTTATGCGTCTGGCCAATCGCCTGTTGCTCAAGCGGCGCATTGAGCGCGAGTCTGCCGCGTCCATGCTTGCCCTGCGCGACACGACCGCGCAGTACATCGGCGCGGCGAGGGCCAGCGCGTGAAATTACGTTATGTGCTGTGCCTGCTGATCGCTCTGGTCATCGCCTTCTTGTTGTTGCTGCCAACCAAAGTCGTACCAGTGGCCTGGACACCGCCACCGGCGCCCTCGTTGAAAGACGGGATCTACGCGGACAATCAGCGCCTCAAAGCTGTTGCAAAGGTCGGGCCGAGCGACATCGAAGGGCCTGAGGCGCTGCTGCTGGAAGACGAATTCCTCATCACCGGATTGCATGACGGCAGGCTCATCCGTAGCAGCCTCGACGGTACGCAGCGCAAGGTCCTGGCCGACACCGGTGGCCGTCCACTGGGCCTGGCCCGTCATCCGAACGGCATGCTGGTAGTTGCCGATGCGGTCAAAGGCTTGCTGTCGCTGGATGCGCAGGGCCGCGTGATTCCGTTGACCACCGAGGCCAACGGGGTGCCATTTGGATTTACCGATGATGTAGCGGTCGACAAGTCAGGCCACTACGCCTACTTCAGCGATGCCTCGAGCCGCTGGGGCTATGGCCATGACGGTGAGGCGATCATTGAACACGGCGCCGACGGCCGTTTGCTGCGTTACGACTTTCAGAGCGGCAAGACCAGCGTCTTGCTCGACAAGTTGCAGTTCGCCAACGGCGTCACCCTTGGCCCCGACGAAGCCTATGTGCTGGTCAATGAAACCGGTGCTTATCGCATCAGCCGCTACTGGCTGAGCGGGCCGAAGGCCGGTACCCATGATGTGTTCATCGACAACTTGCCGGGGCTTCCGGACAACCTCTCGTTCAATGGCAGCAATCGCTTTTGGGTAGCGTTGTACGCGCCGCGCAACGCGTTACTCGATGGCACCGCGCAGCACCCGTTCGTACGCAAGATGATCGTGCGGGCGTTGACGGTTTTGCCCAAGCCTGTCGAAAAGCGTGGGTTTGTGCTGGGACTGGATCTGGACGGCAAGATGATTGCCAATCTGCAGGACGCGAGCGATGGCAATTATTCGCCGATTACCACGGTGCGCGAGTATGGGCAGTGGCTGTATTTCGGATCGTTGAAGGCCATGCATATGGGGCGAATGGGGTTGGATGCGGCGCTTAAGTAAAACAGAAAAAATTTTCACCGTATGGACCGACGCTATCGCTGGCAAGCCAGCTCCCACAGTGTCCGTGTGAACTCCAAATATGTGTTCACCAGATGAACCTGTGGGAGCTGGCTTGCCAGCGATAGCGGTCTGTCAGTTGCCGGACCGGTCGAACTTCTCCGGATCTTCATCCTCCGGCAGTTCTTTCACGGTTTTTTCCGGATGCGCTGTGGTATGCGCCGGGCTGTTGGGTTCAGGGCGGGTCGGAATCGGGTCGAAGCCGCCCTGCTCTTCACTGGGGAATTTCGGATCGTTCATGAGGCACCTCGCAACGAGTCGATGGTTTGCGGACTCTGCACATTGGAGGTGCCGTGGGGGTCGCCGTTCCCTTCGGATGGCGACCACGGGTCAGGTAATTACTGACCGGTCAGCGGCTGCCCGGCCAACCGGGCGACGATCTGCTCCTTGACGATCACGCGCTTCTCTTTGAGCTTCTTCAATTCGTCGTCACTGGGGGCGTCTGACTGGGCGTTCTCGGCCTCGACCACTTCAGCATCCACCTCGAAATACTTGTTGAGCAGCGAATCCAGCTTCGCATCCTCGGAGCGTTTTTGCTCGATCTCTTCCTTTTTGCAGCCCAGGTCCTGATACAGATCATGTGAAACCGGCATGAAACACCTCCATCAAATTGATCGACAACCAGCGCGACCGATGCGCTGACTCGTTATCAGCATGGCCTTGCGAAATGGCTTCTGTCGACACCCTGTCAGACCAGCGGTTGCCGTTCGTCGCCCTGTCGTAAATGCGATAAAACCTTTGGCTTATGCGTTCGCTCCATTGAATAACGCTCACAAAAACCTGCGTGGAGATACCCAATGGACGGATTCAACCTGCGTCATCTCGCTCTGGCTGTTGCACTGTCTGCCGGCATGGGCAGCGCCTTTGCCGCGACCGACAATGACTTTGTCGATAACGCCGCCGCCGGTGGCATCGCTGAAATCGAAACCAGCCGTCTGGCTCTGGAAAAAAGCCAGTCCGCTGATATCAAAGCCTTTGCCAACCAGATGATCACCGATCACAGCAAAGCCAACGATGAGCTGGCAGCAATTGCCAAGGCCAACGACATCGAAGTCCCGGACACCACCACCCTGGTCAAACAGGCCAAGGAAAAGATTCTCGACATGCGTGATGAATCCTTCGATGCGGCCTACGCCAACAACCAGGTCAAGGCTCACGAAGAAACCATCGAGCTGTTCAAGAAACAGGCGAACACCGTGACCGATGACAAGGCCAAAGGCGCCACTGAACTGAAAGCGTTCGCGCAGAAGATGCTGCCAGCGCTGGAAAAACACCTGGCCCACGCCAAAGAGCTGCAAGCCAAACATCCGAGCAAGTAACCGCCCGGCAATAAAAAGGCCGCATCCTTCGATGCGGCCTTTTTGCGTTTCAGCGATCAACCGCCATCGGTGTCGATATCGGCGTCGGTGCTCTCGCCCGGTTCAGGACGGTCAGGGTCAGGCTTGAAACCAGGGCTGAAGTCGTTGCTGTTGTCATTGTGATGCTGCTTCTGATCAACCTCGGCAGCCGCGCTGTCCGCCTGTCCTTCTTCAGCCGGCGCGGGGGTGTTTTGCCCCGGTGTCTGCGGATCGATGGCCGGGTCGTTGCGGTTAATTGACTCTGAGGACTGATTTTGCTGTTGCGGCGCTTGCTCGTTCATATCCACCTCATTCATAGTCCTGCCTCCTTCTTCCAGCACGACTGGAAAACGTCGGGCATGCAGATTCGAAGCCTGACGCCGTAGATTCGTTCAAAAGATCGCTGCCTGTTGCCACGCCGACTAGAGTTACCGGGGCCTTCGACGCGGCAGGCAGAAAAATTCGCTTCTTAATGAACAACTATTTCAAGCGGCAAATGTCAGTCAATTCGCGCCGGTCATTTCACTGAGCCGGCACCATTACGTAACGGAGCGACACGCACATGGCAGCACTGCAGAACAGCACAGTTGAAGCAATCAGGAACAACCAGGCTCAACTGCTGAGCGAATGGACCAAACGCCTCGAAGCCAGCGGCGCCACGCGCAACCTCAAGGAACATGACCTCGCTCAGCAAACCCGCGACTTGCTCGGCCTGCTGCTGGCCGGTCTGGAAAACGGCAACGGCAGCAAGATTGCCGCCGCAGGCTGGGAAGACACCCGTCAGTTCCTTGAAAAGCTGTCGCAGAGCCGCGCCCTGCTCGGCCAGGATTCCCAGCAAACCGCCAACTTCATCTTCGCCTTGAAAGGTCCGCTGTTCGCCCTGCTGCAAAACCATTATCAGGACCAGCCGGCACTGCTCGCCGAGCAACTGCTGGAAGTTTCCGAACTGCTCGACACGGTCGGCATGCACACCATCGGCACCTTCCAGAAATCCCGTGAAGCGGTGATCAAGCGTCAGCAGGAAGAATTGCTGGAACTGTCGACGCCGGTGGTCAAGCTGTGGGATGGCGTCCTCGCCCTGCCAATGATTGGCACACTCGATTCGCAACGCACCCAGGTAGTCATGGAATCGCTGCTGCAACGCATCGTCGACACCGGTTCCGAGATCGCCATCATCGACATCACCGGCGTGCCGACCGTCGACACTCTGGTTGCCCAGCACCTGCTGAAAACCGTGACCGCGATTCGCCTGATGGGCGCTGATTGCATCATCAGCGGCGTGCGTCCGCAGATCGCCCAGACCATCGTTCACCTCGGTCTGGATCTGCAAGGCGTTGTGACCAAGGCCAACCTGGCCGACGCCTTGAAACTGGCCCTGACTCGCCTGGGCATCAGCCTCGGCAAAGCGGTCTGAGCCGATGGAACGTATTCCGATTCTTCAAATGGGCGATTTGCTGCTGGTGACCATTCAGGTCGACATGCACGACCAGCTCGCCATGACCCTGCAGGACGATCTGTCCGAGCGCATCAGCCGGACCTCGGCCCGTGGGGTGCTGATCGACATCTCGGCGCTGGACATGGTCGACTCGTTCATCGGGCGCATGATCGGCACCATCTCGGGGTTGTCGAAAATCATGGACGCCGAAACCGTGCTGGTCGGCATGCAGCCGGCGGTGGCGATCACGCTCGTTGAGCTGGGCATGACCTTGCCGGGCGTCAGCACCGCCCTCAACGTCGAACGCGGAATGAAACTGCTGCAGGATCGAGTACGCCTGCAATGACCGTGCGCAGCAGTGGTACTCAACCCATCCTGATCGAACAGGACGTGGTACTGGCCCGCCAGACCACGCGCAAGCTCGCCACCGAATGCGGCATGCGCCTGATCGACCTGACCAAACTGGTCACCGCCGTCAGCGAGCTGGCGCGTAACACCATGGTCTATGGCGGCGGCGGCGACATGGATTGGCAGATCCTCGAGGAAAACGGCCGGGTCGGTTTGCGCATCACCTTCCGCGACGAAGGCCCGGGCATCCCCGACATCAAACTGGCGATGACCGACGGCTGGACTTCCGGCAGCGGACTAGGCCTCGGCCTGACCGGCGCCAAACGTCTGGTCAATGAATTCGAACTCGACACTGAGCCCGGCAAAGGCACGCGCATTACGATCACACGATGGACATGAATATCACCGGGTCGTTGACCCAGGTTCTGCCGATCGAGGACAGCAGCCAGATCGGCCACGCCCGGCGCACCGCGCAGAAACTCGCCGAGCAGCATGGCTTCGACGAAAACGATGCCGGCCGCGTGGCACTGGTCGCGACGGAACTGGCAAGCAACGTGCTCAAGCATGCCCAGCGCGGCGAGTTTCATCTGCGTGTGCTGACTCGTCCGGATAACGGTTTCGGCATCGAAATGCAGACCGTGGATCGGGCGCAGGGCTTTGATCTGGATGCCTGTCTGGCGGATGGCTTTTCCACTGGCGGCACACAAGGCATCGGCCTCGGCGCCGTATCGCGGCAGACCAATGTCTTCGATGTCTACGCAGACCACCGTGGCGCGGTGTTGCTGGCGCGAATTTTTCCGCGCAGCGATCGTCAGGCCGATATCCGCTTCGGCGTCAGCCAGCATTCGCTGCATGCCGATCCAGCCTGCGGCGATGTCTGGCATCTGACGTATGAAGGCTCGCGGATCAGCGCGCTGGTGGTCGATGGCCTCGGTCATGGCGAAGACGCCGAGCGCGCAGGCCTGGCCGGGGCGCAGGCATTCGCCCGGGCACCGTTTGCCGATCCAGTGGTATTGATGGAAGACCTGCATCAGGAAATGCTCGGCACCCGCGGCGGCGCCGTCGCTTTCGCGCAGTTCGACAGCCAGCGCGATGGCCTGACGTTCGCCGGTGTCGGTAACATTGGCGCCAGCTTGCTGGACCCGGCAAAGTCACGCGGGCTGGCCTCGCACCCCGGCATCGTTGGCGGCCAGTACCGTAAAGCCAAACCCTTTGACTATGCTCACGTGAACGGACATTTATTGATCATGTACAGCGACGGCTTACAGTCCCGTTGGAATCTCAAAGACTACCCCGGCCTGGTGCATCGCCATCCGTCCGTGATAGCCAGCGTCCTGCACCGCGACTTCTGTCGTGGTCGCGATGACGTGACGGTACTGGTCGTTGCTCTGGAGGCCGCCCATGGCTGAATCGACTACCTTGAGCCATGCCGAACAGGCGGCGCTCATCGCTCAGTTGCAGCGCGAAACCACTGCCCTGCGCGAAGAGCTCGATGAAACCAACCAGGGCGTGCTGGCGCTGTACGCCGAGCTCGACACCCAAGCTGAAGAACTGCGTCAGGCATCGGATCTCAAGAGCCGTTTCCTGTCGTACATGAGCCACGAATTTCGTACGCCATTGGGCTCGATCCTGAGCATCAACAGTCTGCTCGCTGACGAACTGGACGGCCCGCTCAGCCCTGAACAGCACAAGCAGGTAGCCTTCGTCAGCACCGCTGCCCGCGAGCTCAGCGACATGGTTGATGACCTGCTCGATCTGGCGAAGATCGAAGCCGGGCGCATCAGTATCTCGCCAGCCTGGTTCGACATGTTCGACCTGTTTTCGGCCCTGCGCGGGATGTTCCGGCCAATCGTCGATGCTTCGGCGGTGGATCTGATCTTCGAAGAGCCGCTGGGTCTGCCGCGCCTGTATACCGATGACAAGAAGCTCGGGCAGATCCTGCGCAACTTCATTTCCAACTCGCTGAAATTCACCACCCGTGGCGAAGTTCGCGTGTCGGCGCGACTGGAAGGTGAAGACAAGGTGCGCTTTGCCGTCAGCGACACCGGCATCGGCATCGCGGCCGAGTTGCATGACACGCTGTTCGAAGACTTCTCCCAAGTCGATTCGCCATTGCAGAAACGTCTGCGCGGCACCGGTCTGGGTCTGTCACTATGCAAGCGTTTTGCCGCCCTGCTCGGCGGTGAAGTCGGGGTAGACAGTACGCCGGGCGTGGGCTCGACGTTCTTTGTCATCATCCCGCTGGCAATCGCTCTGGAGAACGTCGATGAATCGTGACATCCGCCTGTTGATCGTCGATGACAACGTCGCCACCCGTTACGCACTGCGTCGGCGCCTGGAGCGCCACGGCTACACAGTGCTCGAAGCCGGCACCGGCAGCGACGGCCTGGCCCTGATCGAGAGCGAAGCCCTCGATGCGTTGATCCTCGACGTCAACCTGCCGGACATGAGCGGTTTCGACATCGTCCGCTTGTTGCGCGCCGACCCGGGCACCGCGCTGCTGCCGGTGATTCATGTGTCAGCGGCGTCGATCCAGACCGGCGACATCATCACCGGCCTCAACGCGGGCGCCGATGCCTATCTGATTCACCCGGTCGACCCCGATGTGCTCTTGGCGACGCTGCGTACCCTGCTGCGGGTGCGCGACACGGAAAATGCCCTGCGCGAAAGCGAGGCGCGTTTCCGCGAGATCTTCGCTAACGTCTCGGCGCCGATCGCGGTGCTCGATGCCAATCTGAAAGTGCATGAGTGCAATCACGCATTCGCCCAATTGATCGTCGATAACCGCGATCCGCAGGCGCTGCGTGAATGCTTCGCCGAAGATCAATGCTCGATCCTCGATGAACTGCGTCTGCGCCTGGTCGACGGCGAGCGCTGGAAAGGCACGCTGAACATGCGCGTGCAGGGCGAGATTCGCGAGACGCAATGGCAGATTTCGCCGTATCGCACGCCAGAGCTGAGCCTGGTGTTCGTCGAGGACGTCACCGAACACCGCCACCGCGAGCGCTCGCATCTGGCGCGACTGGATGACACCACCACGCAGCTGGCCAAGGAAGTCGCCGAGCGTGTGCACGCCGAAGCGCAATTGCTGCAAGTGCAGAAAATGGATGCGCTGGGCAAGCTCACCGGCGGTATCGCCCACGACTTCAACAACCTGCTCACCGGGATCATCACCAGCCTGGAACTGATCCAGAAACGCGTGGCCGATGAGCGTCTGGACAAGGTGCAGTTCTATACCGAAGCAGCGCTGAACTCAGCCATGAGCGCGGCCTCATTGACCCATCGTCTGCTGGCATTTGCCCGCCAGCAGCCGCTCGATACACGGCCGGTGGACATCAACGAGCATGTCCGCTCGCTGGAAGAATTGCTGGTGCGCACCATCGGCGAGCGCATCACCCTCAAGCTGGAACTGACCAACAAACCGGCGATTGCGCTGGTCGACCCGGTGCAGCTGGAAAGCGCGGTGCTCAATCTGGTGATCAACGCCCGTGATGCCCTGCCCTCGGGCGGCAATATCTGGGTCAATACTTACGCCGCTTATTCCCATGGCGATCCGAATCTGGCCGATGGCGCGTACGTGGCGCTGTCGGTACGCGACGACGGCACCGGCATCGAACACAACGTGATCGACAAGGTGTTCGAGCCGTTCTTCACTACCAAGCCGCTGGGCCAGGGCACCGGGCTTGGTCTGTCGACGATTTACGGCTTTGCCCGTCAGTCCGGCGGTGACGCGCACATTCGTAGCGTCGCCCGGCGTGGCACCGAAGTGACCATCATGCTGCCCGGCACCAACGACCCGACCGGGGCCGACGCGCCTGTGCCGGTGCCTGACGCCAAAGGCAGTGGCGAGCATGTGCTGATCGTCGAGGACATGGCCACGGTGCGCTTGTTCGTTACCGAAGTGCTGGAAGACGCCGGCTATCGCTGCACGCAAGCGGCGGATATCGAATCGGCGCTGGAGCGCTTGCAGAACGACCCGTCCATCGACCTGCTGCTGACCGACGTCGGCTTGCCGCGCATGAGCGGCCGTGAACTGGCGGATGTTGCCCGTGGCTGGCACGAAGGGCTGCCGATCCTGTTCATGACCGGCTACGCCGAAACCGCGCTCAACCGCCAGGTCTTCCTCGGCACCGGCATGGACATGCTGGTCAAACCGTTCCAGATCAGCGAACTGCTCGACAAGGTCCGCCGCACGCTGGATGGCGCCTGAACTGACACACATCCCCGTGTAGGAGCGAGCCTGCTCGCGAAGGCGTCCGTCCAGTCAATTCATCTGCGACTGACATTCCGCTTTCGCGAGCAAGCTCGCTCCCACAGGGAGTCTGCTGCGTTACCCCTTTGTTGAGTACAGCCTGCAAAACTGTGGGAGCGAGCTTGCTCGCGAAGGCGTCCGTCCAGTCAGTTCATCTGCGACTGACACACCGCTTTCGCGAGCAAGCTCGTTCCCACAGGGGGTCTGCTGCGTTACCACTTTATTGAGTACAGCCTGCAAAACTGTGGGAGCGAGCTTGCTCGCGAAGGCGTCCATCCAGTCAGTTCATCTGCGACTGACACACCGCTTTCGCGAGCAAGCTCGTTCCCACAGGGGGTCTGCTGCGTTACCAATTTATTGGGTACAGCCTGCAAAACTGTGGGAGCGAGCTTGCTCGCGAAGGCGTCCATCCAGTCAGTTCATCTGCGACTGACACTCCGCTTTCGCAAGCAAGCTCGCTCCCACAGGGGATCCGGGCGTAACCACCTTTTCCGGGTACACCTTTCAAACCTGTGGGAGTTGGCTTGCCAGCGATGGCGTTTGGCAGGGCGCCGCCATTATCGGCTTAACGCCCGAGCCAGAAACGGCGCAGTCTTGCTCTTCTTGCTCGCCGCGACTTTCTGTGGTGTGCCGGCGGCGACGATCCTGCCGCCCTGATCGCCCGCTCCAGGGCCGATGTCGATCACCCAGTCGCTCTGCGCGACGACACGCATTTCGTGTTCGACCACAATCACCGTGTGACCCGCCGTCACCAGCGTATCGAGCTGTTCCAGCAAGCGATCGACATCCCTCGGGTGCAATCCCGTGGTCGGCTCATCCAGCACATACAAGGTCGCGCCACGCTGGTTGCGCTGCAATTCGGTTGCCAGTTTGATCCGCTGCGCCTCACCACCGGACAGTTCCGTGGCCGGTTGCCCCAAGCGCAAGTAACCCAGGCCGATATCGCGCAGCACTTCCAGCGAACGACGAATTCCTGCCTGCTCGGCAAACACCGACACCGCCTCATCGACAGTCAGTTGCAGCACCTGAGCGATGCTCAAGCCCTGCCAGAGAATCGCCAGCGTCTGCGGGTTATACCGCGCGCCATGACAGGTCGGGCACGGCGCATACACGCTGGGCATGAACAGCAATTCCACACTGACGAACCCCTCACCCTCGCAAGTGGCGCAACGGCCCTTGGCGACGTTGAAGGAAAACTGCCCGGCGTCATAGCCCGCCGCTTGTGCCTCGGGAGTCGCGGCGAACAGCTTGCGCACGTTGTCGAACAGCCCGGTGTAGGTCGCCAGATTGGAGCGCGGCGTGCGTCCAATGGGTTTCTGATCAACCTGCACCAGGCGTTTGATCGACTCCAGGCCGGCGCTGATCTGCCCGGTGCTGGGCGACGGCGTGTCATCTTCCAGGCTCGGTTCTTCCGACTCGGCCTCGGCCACCGGACGGCCCAACTGCGCGCCGACCAGTTCCAGCAAGGCCTGACTGACCAGACTCGATTTGCCAGAACCCGATACGCCGGTCACCGAGGTGAAACAGCCCAAGGGGAATTCGGCGCTGAGATTATTCAGGTTGTTGCGCGTCACGCCGTCGAGCTTCAGCCACCCGCTCGGCTTGCGTGCGGCGCGCTCAGAGCGCTGGTTTGCCGCGAACAGATAGGCGCGGGTCTGCGAATCTGCAATATCAGCAAGTCCCGCAGGCGGACCGCTGTACAACACGCGGCCGCCCTTTTCGCCCGCCGCCGGGCCGACGTCAATCAGCCAGTCGGCACGGCGCATGGTTTCAACATCGTGCTCGACCACAAACAGCGTATTGCCGTCAGCCTTCAAGCGCTGCAACGCCTCGAACAGCGCCTCGCCATCCGCCGGATGCAGACCGGCAGACGGTTCGTCCAGCACATAAATCACCCCGAACAACTGCGAACCCAATTGCGTGGCCAGGCGCAAACGCTGCAACTCGCCCGACGACAGCGTCGGTGTACTGCGTTCCAGCGCCAGATACCCCAGGCCGAGATCGGTCAGGGTGCTGACCCGCTCCAGCAAATCCTCAGCAATGCGTTGCGCCGCCAAGCGTTTTTCCAGCGACAGGTTCGGCGTGTGGCGCACGTCCGGTGCGCTGGCATGCCCGCTGGCGCCATGGGCGACCCGCTGCTGACGCGCCTCGCGGGTTTGCGCATGGCTGAGGGTATCGCCGCTCTCCTCGACCTGTTCCAGATAATTTGCCGCTGCTACAGGCCGCAGCACTTCGGCCACTTGCAGCAACGGCATCTGCGAAAACTCACCGATGTCGTAACCGGCGAAGGTCACCGACAACGCCTCGCGCTTGAGCCGCTTGCCCTCGCACAATGGGCAAGGGCTGCCGCGCATGAACTGTGAAACACGCTTCTTCATCAGCGCACTTTGCGAGTGAGTGAAGGTGTGCAGGATGTAGCGCCGGGCGCCGGTGAAGGTGCCCTGATAACTCGGTTCCATCTTGCGTTTGAGGGCCACGCGGGTTTCTTCCGGGGTCAGCCCGGCGTACACCGGCACCGTCGGCGTTTCTTCAGTGAAAAGAATCCAGTCGCGCTGCTTTTTCGGCAGTTTCTTCCAGGGAATATCGACATCAATGCCCATGGTCACCAGGATATCGCGCAGGTTCTGCCCCTGCCACGCCAAGGGCCACGACGCCACGGCGCGCTGGCGGATGGTCAGGTTCGGGTCCGGCACCATCAGCGCTTCGGTCACTTCATAGACGCGGCCAAGTCCGTGACACTCCGGGCAGGCGCCCTGGGGTGTGTTCGGTGAAAAGTCCTCGGCATACAACATTGGCTGCCCCGGCGGGTAACTGCCAGCGCGGGAATAGAGCATGCGGATCAGGCTCGATAACGTCGTCACGCTGCCCACCGACGAACGCGCGCTTGGCGTGCCGCGCTGTTGTTGCAGAGCGACGGCGGGCGGCAGTCCTTCGATGGAATCGACATCCGGCACGCCGACCTGATCGATCAGCCGCCGCGCGTACGGCGCCACCGATTCGAAATAACGCCGCTGGGCCTCGGCGTACAGCGTGGAGAACGCCAGCGACGACTTGCCCGAACCGGAGACACCGGTGAACACCACCAGCGCATCGCGCGGAATATCGACATCAACGTTCTTCAGGTTATGTTCGCGGGCGCCGCGCACACGAACCATGCCGGCGGGTGCTTTGGAATTGCGCTTGGAAATCATCGGCCTGCCTTGATTGAAAAACTGGGCAGCGCTCGGCTTCAGGTGCCGAGCACCTCGCAAATCATCTGCAGTAACGCTTGCGGGCTGTAGGGTTTGCCGAGCAGATGCGTATCGGGGCTGAGCTGGTGGTCGCGGGAAATGATGTCGCGGGTATGCCCGGAAGTGAACAGCACCGGCACCGGCGGCGTCTGCACCTTGGCCCACGCGGCCAGATCCGAACTCTTGATCAGGCCGGGCATGACCACGTCGGTGAAGATCAGATCGATCTCGATGCCTTCCAGCAACATCTGCATGGCCACGTCGCCATTGCACGCGGTCATCACCCGATAGCCTTCCTCGCGCAGCAACTCCACCGCCGAAGCGCGCACCGCATCATTGTCTTCCACCACCAGAATGGTTTCGTGGCCGCCGCTCTTGCGTTCGCCGACACTGGCGGTCTCTTCGCGAACCGGACGCAGACTGCGCGGAAAATACAACTGCACCCGCGTGCCTTCGCCGAGCTTGCTGTCGATCTCGACGTGGCCGCCACTCTGTTTGACGAAGCCGAAAACCATGCTCAGACCGAGCCCGGTGCCCTGGCCGTCGGCCTTGGTGGTGAAGAACGGTTCGAAGACCTGTTCCAGCATTTGTGGGGCAATACCCACGCCGGTGTCGGTGACCGCCACGCGAACATACTCACCGGCCGCTATGCCCTTGCCGGCGCAGTATTCGCTGTCCAGGCTGACATTGGCGGCACTGAGGCCGATGACGCCCTCGCCCTTCATCGCGTCGCGGGCGTTGATCGCCAGATTGAGAATCGCGTTTTCCAGTTGGTTGCGGTCGACATTGATATGCCACGGCTGCGGCGGCAACTGCACGTCGATCTGAATGGTTTCGCCCAAGGCGCGTTGCAGCAACTCGCCAACGCCTTCGAAAATCTGTTCGGGGTTGCACACGGCGGGTGAAAGCGGTTGCCGGCGGGCAAACGCGAGCAATTGTGAAGACAGTTTGGCCCCGCGCTCGACCGCCGCCAGCGAAGCCCCGACCCGGCGCTGCACGTTGGCATTGTTGGGCTCGTGCCGAGCGAGCAGATGCAGGTTGCCGGCGATGACTTGCAGCAGATTGTTGAAGTCATGGGCAACGCCACCGGTCAGGCCGCCAATGGCTTCGAGTTTCTGCGACTGGCGAAGTTGTTCTTCAGCCGCCAGCCGCGCATTCACCTCAGCGGCCACGCGCTGTTCGAGGTTACGGGTGAATTTGAGCAGCGACTCTTCGGCATTCTTGCGCTCATGAATATCGATCAGCACGCCGGGGAAGCGAAACGGCCTTCCGTCTTCATCGAACTCGCAGGCACCACTGGCCAGCACCCACAGATATTGGCCATCGCCGCGCTGTACACGGTACTCGGCGTTGTAGGGCTCGCCAGTGCGCACACAATGGGCGACCCGCTCCTGGACCCATTGGTGGTCGTCGGGATGAATGCGCGATTCGGCGATCTCTTGTTGCAGATCGCTCAGGTCCTGATCCGGCGGATAGGAAAAGGTGCGGGCGAAACGTTCGTCAGCGGAGAAGCGATTGTTCTTGATGTCCCAGACAAACGAGCCAAGCAGTGCGCCGGCATTCAGCGCCAGACGCACGCGCTCGTTGTCGGCGCGGTAGGCATCTTCGGCCGCCTGGCGCAGGCGCTCGGAATGCACCAGTTCGGTGGTTTCGACCACCATCGCCATGACGCCGCCGGGCACGCCTTCGTCATTGGCTACCGGGCTGTAATACAAATCCATCCAGACGTCTTCGGGCACGCCGTCGCGCAGCAATACCAGCTCTTTGTTGCGGTAGGACAAGGTGCCACCGGCCAGGCAGGTGTCAACGACGTGACGGTTGAACTCGGCGACTTCCGGCCAGCCCAGCTCAACCGGGACGCCAAGCAGATAGGGGTGGCGGCCGCCGGCGAATTCGGAATAAGCGTCGTTGTAGATCATGTAGCCGGCGTGGCCCCACAGCATCACCATCGGCAGCGGCGAAGCCAGCATCAGTTGCACAGTGTTGCACAGGCTGGCCGGCCATTCGGCGAGCGCGCCAAGTTCGGTGTGGCTCCAGTCGAACGCACGGATGCGCTCGGCCATTTCGCCTTTCCAGCCTTCACAGCCGTGGCTTTCGGATAAAAACTGCATCGCCTGACTCAGTGTCCTTTTTTGCGGTTTTCCGATCTATCGCAACGCTACAACGACGCGACGCCCGTGTGTTTCGAGGCTGTGAAAACGCATTGGTTTCATCGCAGGTATAGCCGATTTGCGACGCAGAGCCATTCAAACGCCAATCAAGTGCTTGAGTGGGTGATAGCCGGTTTTCATTTTCGCCGCGACGTCGAGGATCGCCTTCTCGATTCCGTTGAGGTGCGTACAGGTCAGTTCGATCGCGGCGCTCTGATCGCCGGCTTCGATGTACTCGAGCAAACGCAGGTGTTCATCGTCGCGGCAGGCTTGATGACTGTCATCATCGAGCGCGGCGGCATATAGCGAGGCCCGCGAGATCAGCTTCTGGAACCAGTCGAGCAGTACCGGATTGTTCAGGCTGCGCGCCAGTTTGAGGTGGAACTCGCCGAGCAGATGGATCAGTCGTTCATGGTCGCCGGCAGCATGCGCGGCATCTTCCAGTAACAAGTGCTCGCGCAGGTCCTGCATGGCAACGCTGTCTTTACGCCGGCACAGTTCGGTGACGATGCCGATCTCGATCAGCCGCCGGGTTTCGAACAACGAACGCAGCTCTGCGTCACTGGGCAGCGACACCGATGCGCCTTTGTTGGGCTCGGTGGTGACCAGACCATCGGCTTCCAACTGCTTGAGCGCAGCACGCACCGAGGTGCGGCTGACATTGAACAGCTCGGCCAGCGAGGCCTCACCCAGCTTCATGCCCGGGCGCAACGAACGCTTGCTGATCGCCGCGTAAACGCCTTGGTAGACGCGGTCGACCGTGGTTTCCAGCTTTTTTTCGCTCATTCGAACACTCCTTTGGCGTCGGGCAATTCATCCTGGCAGTGGCTGGCCATGGAGTTGATCGGGTTCCCGTACCAGTGTGAAGCGCAGAATATCTGCCTTCGGCCCAAAGGTGCAGCCTTTTGATTTATCTCGATTTTGAATAAACAGCCAAAACCTGTGGGAGCGGGCCTGCTCGCGAAGGCGGCGGCACAGTCAACATCGTCATTGCCTGACACTGCGCTTTCGCGAGCAAGCTCGCTCCCACACTGATACGGGGCGGATCGACCATCTTCATCGCAACCAAAATCCCTGTGGGAGCGAGCTTGCTCGCGAAGGCGGCGGCACAGTCAACATCGTCATCGCCTGACAGTCCGCTTTCCCGCTCAAGCTCGCTCCCACACCAGTCTCTTATAAA